>PKYU01000201.1 GCA_003132765.1 Chitinophagaceae bacterium
AGCCTGCAATACCAATTGTGTGGAGGAACCATAGAACAGGCCATTGATCATTTTATCCAGGAACTGCTTTTGGGTTTTTTGCCTGCTAACTGCAGGTTGATAAATATGGGTTTTGGCTCTGTCATCTCTTGTAACCAATTTTTTTTCGAACATGATCTGCAACAATTTGAGTGTGGTCGTGTAAACAGAATTCTTGGTCTTAGATAATTCTTCATGTACCTCTCTCACAGTGGCGGATTCTTTATTCCAGAGAATTTGTAAAATTTCTAATTCGCTTTCTGTTGGATTTAGGTTTTTGTTTATGGTCATTTTTACGACTTTATTCGTAGGCAATATACGATTTTGTTCGTATCAACAAAAAATTTTTTACCACCAGGTAGATTTATTTTGTTAAAAGTTCTTATCCAATTTTTATAACTTAATGATAATATTTATCGCTATTTTGTTTTCATAATAATACTGGTTAAGTTCGTTGAATAAATAAGAAGCAATGGATATTAAGGAAATAAAATTTAATTATTCACAATACGAATCCATGGNNCACGCCTTCTTATTAAGCGAAGCAAGAAAGGTTACAAAATATGCCTATGCGCCTTATTCAAATTTCCAGGTAGGGGCCTTTGCCTTATTAGAAAATGGGAAAACAGTAAGTGGAACCAATCAGGAAAATGCATCCTTTCCTGCAGGTATTTGTGCTGAGCGCACTTTGCTTTCCGCCGCCTCTTCCATATACCCGGGTGTTGGGATTGATACCATAGCTATTACCTATCATAATCTTCATGGAAAAAGCGCAAGACCTGTGAGTCCGTGTGGGATTTGCAGGCAATCCTTCATTGAATTCCAGGAGAGGACAAAGAAGCCATTTCGGATTATACTTGCCGGTATGGAAGGACAAATCCTGGTGATAGAAAATGCTAAAGATTTGCTTCCATTGGTATTTAGTGCGTATGATTTGCAATAATTCAATTAAGCACTTTCAGACTCTTTTTGATAATTTTTATACAATTTGATATGGCTTCTTTCGATATACAGAGGGGAGGAGCAAACCTGATTTTATCCCCATGAGTTGGTTTAGCCAGCAATCCATTTCTTTTTAATTCCAAACATAACTTCCATGCTGCGCCCGGATCTTTGTGATTAATGATGACAGCATTTAATAATCCTTTGCCCCTAACTTCCTTTATATAAATGGAATTAATTCTTAATAACTCTTCTCTAAAGTAGTTGCCCAAAGCTTCCGCATTTTCTGCAAGGTGTTCATCTTTTAAGATTTCCAAAGCTGAAATGGCAACCTTACAAGCCAGGGGATTTCCTCCATAAGTGCTACCATGTTCTCCGGGTTTAATGGTTAACATTATTTGATCATCAGCAAGCACGGCACTCACGGGTATAGTACCCCCACTTAGTGCTTTTCCAAGTATCAAAATATCCGGGCGAACGTTTTCATGATCGCAACAAAGCATACGGCCTGTTCTGCATAGTCCCGTTTGAATCTCATCACCGATGAATAATACGTTTGCATCGGTACAATATTGTTTTGTCTTTGAAAGGTAACCTGAATCCGGAACCTTAACTCCAGCTTCACCCTGGATGGGCTCCACTAAAAACCCTGCCACATTCTCATCTTTGAGAGCTTCTGCAAGAGCAGGAAGATTATTATATGGAATTATTTCAAACCCCGGTAAGTAAGGACCAAATTCTTTTTTTGCTGCCAGATCAGTGCTAAAAGAAATAATTCGTAATGTTCTGCCATGGAAGTTACCCGAACACACTATGATCTTTGCTTTATTTTCTGGAATTCTTTTTACAGCATATCCCCAATGCCTGCAAAGTTTTAACGCTGTCTCTACCGCCTCCGCACCGGTATTCATCGGTAATACTTTATCATAACCAAAATATTTGGTTATATATTGAGTGAATTGCGCCATTGCTTCGCTGTGAAAAGCACGACTGGTTAGGGTAAGCGTATGAGCCTGCTTTGTTAAAGTCTGAATAATCTTAGGATGGCAATGGCCCTGGTTCACTGCAGAATAGGCGCTGAGAAAATCGTAATATTTTTTTTCTTCAACATCCCAAACAAAAATACCTTTTCCTTTTTTCAACACTACGGGCAGCGGGTGATAATTATGGGCTCCGTATTGATTTTCAAGGTCAATAAAATAATCTGTTTTAGATATGGTAGACTCTACTGGCATAGAAGATAAATTTATTAATAATAAGATGAAATTCTAAAAAACGAAATTGGAAGGAAAAATATGGTTATTGCCTGTGATCGAGGAAATCAAGATTCAGGGAGAGAAAATGCAATATGTAAGAATATCTTTGCAAGAGAAAATTTTATTGGTAAAGGTATAAATAATTTTCCATATGATATTTGCTTAGTCAGGGAATAATAATTTCCTTAAAAATATAACCCGGCCTAAGAGAAATTTTCAGAGTATGATCTTTAAGAAATATGCCAAAGACCGTGCTTCCGGTGCCACTCATTGAAGCATACAAGGCCTCTTTTTCATATAAATCCGATTTTATTTTTTTTAGTTCCGGATGTTTTTCAAACACATTTTTTTCGAAATCATTCCTTAACTCTTCCCGCCAGTGTTCAACAGGTTTCTGAATAATTTCTTTAATTCTCTTCTTAGGAATTAAAGGTTTTATTCCATTAAAAGCGTTTGCTGTACCTATATGTAATCCTGGATTTATCAATAGAATTTTGTATCCGGATAATGATAGAGGAATTCTTTCCAGGATTTCACCCCGGCCTGAAGCAAGGCAAGGTTTATTTATTAAAAAAAATGGACAATCGCTGCCTAGTTGTAAGGCATAATTTTTTAGTTTTCTTTCGGAAATAGCAAGATTGAATTTTTTATTTAGTAGCTGTAAAGCAAATGCTGCATCAGCCGAACCACCGCCCAGACCAGCACCAGCAGGAATTGCCTTATGTAAATGCATTTTTATTTCCGGTATAGAATGAAAATCTTTTTTCAAAAGGTAATAGGCCTTCAAGCATAAATTATTTTCATTAGGCCCCAAAGATAATCCAGTCGTGGCCAGACTTGTTTTATCTTGAGGGGAGATAATTTCCAAAGCATCGCTCCACGGAAGTGGGAAAAAAAAAGTTTCAAGGTCATGAAAGCCATCTTCCCTTTTTTGAAGAATATTCAGTCCTAAATTAATTTTGCAATTTGGGAAAACTACCATGTTATTCCTTTGAAGAATATTTTATGGTGTAAAATAATTCAAAAATGATGGGAAAAGAAAAATGAAAAATGTGTTCCGGTATTATCCCGTTTTCCTCGCTTTGATTTCGTCCCTTATTGATGCGGCTTTGATATAATCTTCCTGCTCAAGAACTTCGTTTAGTAATTTCTCTAGTTCTGCCACTGAGAGATTTTTCAGATCATCGTTATTTGTATCAGTATGAGAAACGACTACCTTTTTCTTTTTGTCATCTTCTTCCATTAAGATGCCTGCACTGTCAAGAATATTATCATAAGTATAAATCGGGCAACCAAATCTTACAGCCAGCGCTACTGCATCGGAGGTGCGGGAATCTATTTCCACAGTATCATGATCGGTAGAACAAACCAATTTGGAATAAAAAATTCCTTCCTGTAAATCGTTTATTATGATCTCATGAAGTTCCACATTAAAAGCCATCATAAAATTTTTCCNNGATGCCTGTGCCTCAAAACCTCCAATTACTATCGGGAGGCGGCGTAATCCATTAACCTCACCGAGTACAACCGCATAAGAATGGGTCTGCGTTATACTATGGGAAAGTGCCACAATTTCCAATTCTATTTTCTTCATACCAATCCCTGTATTTAATGAATTTTCTTATTGGCAAATATATAAAAATAAAAACCTTAATTCGCTTCCAAGACCGACCTGATAATTTTTATCATCAGCTATTTTATTTATTTGAAAAAAGAGCTACCTGTGGCTCAATTTTTTAATAGCTTCTGTGACCTTTGGTACCACCTCAAAAGCATCTCCCACAATTCCGTAATCAGCAGCTTTGAAGAACGGAGCTTCGGGATCTTTGTTAATGACAACAATTGTCTTACTGCGGTTAACACCGGCAAGATGCTGAATGGCGCCTGAAATTCCAATAGCTATATATAAATTTGGCGCAATGGTTAGTCCGGTCTGGCCGACGTGTTCATGATGTGATCTCCAGTTGCTGTCGCTGACAGGTCGGCTGCAAGCTGTTGCTGCACCCAATGCCTTAGCAAGGTCAGTTACAATATCCCAGTTTTCAGGACCTTTTAAGCCACGGCCGCCGCTTACTACAATTTCAGCTTCAGATAGAGGAACTTCCCCTGCAACTTTATTTACTTCTTTCACCAGTACTTTCTGTTGAGAAACATTCGCGTTCAGGTCAATCGATACTGCGGTCCCAGCCGTTTCCTTCACCGGGTAGGCATTGGCATTTAATGAAATTATTTTTATTTCAGATTTTATGGAAACATTAGCAAAAGCTTTGCCGCTAAACACACTTCTTTTCACCACAAATCCATTCGAAATGTCAGGTAATTCAATAGCCCCTGAAACGAGACCNNTTGATAAAATGATAATCTTCGACCCTATATTTTTTGCAGCCTCTGCAATAACGTTCGTAAAATTTGATGATCCAAAATTATTTAGCGCTTCATTTTTGATGGTATAAATTTTCGTCAAACCATACTTTCCCAATGAAGGCAAATCTTCTCTTACTATTCCAAACACAATTCCATTGGCTTCTGTTTTCAGCATTTCGGCCAACTTAGCACCATAAGATGCGGATTCTAATGAATTTTTTTTGATATGGCCATCAGATTGATCCAGAAAAATTAATACACTCATTTTTTATAAAGAATTAGGATTGAAAAAATTAAGATTTGCTGGTTTCTTATTAAAACACTTTTGCTTCTTCATGCAAAAGTCTCACAAGTTCTTCGGGATGATCCGGTGAAACGAGTTTAACACCAGCTTTTGGAGGAGGTAATTCAAAAGATTCTATAGATGTTAATGTATCTGCATCTACTGCTTCGGTCACTTTCAGGGGTTTCGACCTGGCACTCATTATTCCTCTCATATTGGGAATACGTTGTTCTGCCACACCTTTCTGGCAACTAACTACAACCGGCAGTATTACCTCGTCCACTTCTTCGCCGCCTTCAATCTCACAAGTAACGGTAGATGTACTCCCGCTTAATACAATTTTGGTTGCTAATGAAATGTATGGCAGTTGCAGCAACTCCGCAACCATGCCGCCTATCACTGATCCATTATAATCAATCGTTTCCTTACCCGTCAAAATAAGATCGTAATTATTTTGCTTTGCAATTTCAGCAATCTGGCAGGCTATATAATAACTATCCTGGCTGTTTGTGTTGACTCTGAATGCTTCGTCTCCTCCAAGAGCAAGCGCCTTTCGAATANNCAGTGGAAGCATCAGCTTCTTTTAATTCAATTGCCCTAACCAGTGCGTACCACTCATCGTAAGGATTCAAGATAAACTGAACACCAACTTCATCAAATTTCGTATTGTTATCCTTGAAGGCTATTTTTGCTGTTGTGTCAGGGGTTTTACTAATGCATACAAGTATCTTCATTGATCTTCTTTTTTAGGACGGGCAAAGATAATAAGAAACCAAAGGAAAAAAAGTATTTGATGGATCGAATAACCAAATTGAAAGAATACATGAAGAGGCAGGGAAATGACAGTTTTCTGCAACATGCTTTGGCGTTGGAATACATTAAAATTGGCAATGATGATGAGGCCCGGAAATTATTTAATGAAATTTTAAAGCGGGAACCAACCTATATTGGCTCCTATTTTCACCTTGGGAAATTACTCGAAAGAACCGGGGATCCTGCAAAAGCATTGAGAGTTTATCAGAGAGGAATTGAAATTGCTCAGGAAGCAGAGGATCGCCACTCATACATGGAACTGCAGGCAGCTTATGAAGACCTTGAAGATATCGGATCGGAATAATCTATATTGCTACTCATGTCCCTTCTAAGCAGATTTATTGACCATATTCAAAACGAAAATCTTTTTCAAAAAAAAGATTATTTGCTACTTGCCTTAAGCGGAGGGGTAGATTCTATAGTTTTATGTGAATTATGTCACCAGGCCGGTTTTAATTTTGATATAGCTCATTGTAACTTTCAATTAAGAGGAGAGGATAGTGATCTTGATGAAAGCCTGGTCAAATATCTAGGAGAAAAAGATAACAGGCAAATTTTTGTCAAAAAATTTGAAACAGAAAAATATGCTGCCGAAAAAAAACTTTCCATTCAGGTTGCAGCAAGGGAATTGCGGTATGAATGGTTTTACGAATTACTGGCTGATTTGCCAATAGCCGGTAACCAGGGATCACATGAGTCATTCATCGGGGAAGCAAATTCATTCATCTTAACGGCTCACCATGCTAATGATAATGTGGAGACTTTGCTGAATAATTTTTTTAAAGGAACCGGAATTAAAGGGTTGATTGGCATTCCTCAGAAGCAGGGACGGATTGTTCGACCCTTGTTGTTTGCCATGAAGGAAGAAATTATAGCATTTGCAGCAGAAAATAAACTGGCTTTCAGAGAAGATGCCTCTAATGCATCGGATAAATATACCCGTAATTATATCCGCAACAAATTGATTCCGGCAGTTAAGGAAGCNNTCTATTCCGCCAGGCAATTCTCTCTCATAAAAAAAGGCTTATTGAAAAGAACGGGAACGAAATTCATATTCCTGTTTTAAAACTATTGAAAAGTGATCCTTTAAAAACAATAATTTATGAGATTATCCATGAATATGGATTTACTCCTCACCAGGTGGATGAAGTGGTCCATTTGTTACAAAGCGAAACAGGAAAATTAATTATGTCCCCGGCTTATAAAATTATTAAGAACCGGAAATGGATCATAATTTCCCCAATCAATACTATTGAAGCAAGCACGATCTTAATTGAAGAAATTGAGAGGGAAATAGAATTTGAGGGTGGGAAATTCTTATTAAGTAAATCCTCATTACAAAAGTATAAACAATCATCAGACTATTTCACCGCAACTTTCGATGCCGGCAGGCTCGAATTTCCATTGCTATTAAGAAAATGGAAGCAGGGTGACTATTTTTATCCTTTGGGAATGAAAAAACCTT
>PKYU01000017.1 GCA_003132765.1 Chitinophagaceae bacterium
TGTTGAAACCGGGTGAATATCCCGGTAGTAGGGTTGAAGCGATTCAAACCGCCGTCTGTACCCAACCAAAGATTACCCTACTGGTCTTTTAGTATACTACTAATCATATTGTTGGAGACATTACTAAAAGAATTATGCGTATCATTTTTAAATACCTGTAAGGTATCAATCGCAAGATTTTTCCGGACCAATCCGCTATCTGTACCAAACCATTGAACAGAAGGTGTTTCTTCATAAAATATATTCACTGATGCATTGTTAAGTGAAATAGACGGAATGATATTATTAAACAGGTCAACACGGTATAGATCATTCTCCTGTGTGGATATCCAAAACAGGCCGTCCTTAGAAACATAGGCCCCTCAGGGGCCTGCTATCCCTAAATCCGCTGCTTTTATCGGCAGGGGTACCAAAATGGATAACTTTTTTTGTTATGGGATCATAACGGTTAAGCACATTCGAATATGTACCAATCCATATCCCTCCTTCGGGATCTTCTGTAATAAAAGTGATGTGGTCGAATGCTCCTTTAAATTCAGGCCGGCTTAATTGCGTGGGATCAGCAGGGTTGTAGAGGTGTCTTTCAAATAAACCCGTTTTTCTATCCATGGTATGCAATCCGTCTCCGGCAGTTCCTATCCAAAATATTCCCCTGCTGTCTTCAAGAATAGCCCTTACCTTATTGTCGATAAGGCTATGTGGATTTTTTGGGTCGGCCAGGTAACGAGTAAAAGTTCCGGTTTTTTTGTCGAGTCGATTGAGGCCTCCCTCATTGGAAGCCGGGTTAAATTCGGAACCGGTACCCACCCATAATCTGCCTTCATGGTCCTCATACAGCGCTCTCACAATGTCGCAACTAAGGCTCAATGAATCGTTCGGTTTATGATTGAAATGCCTGAATTTTCCGGTTTTTTGATCGAGCATATTGAGGCCGCTAATAGTTCCTACCCAAAGGTTTCCGAGGTGGTCAATCAATACAGCACCAACGGTATCATTGGCCAGGCTGCCCGCATCATTTGCCTTGTGGCGGAAATGGGTAAATTTGCCTGTTGCCGGGTCGAACTTATCAAGCCTCCCACCGACCCAAAAACCTATCCAGATGATGCCGCTGGAATCTGCAACCATACATTCAGGATACCCGTGACCTCCCAATGAGTTGGAATCTTTAGAGTCATTCAGGTATTTTTTCATATGTGTGCCGTCATAGCGAATAATACACTTGCTTGTCTGATCAGCAAACCACATCACGCCTTCACGATCACGGGTAATGCTGTTGATCCTGCCAATGGTAATACCATCAGCGCCGGAAATTAGGTTGAACTTAGGTTCGCGGGTTTGCCCAAGGCCAGCGTTGGAGGTAAATGCAAGTAATAAAGCAAATAAGAATATTCTAATCATGGATTGTTTTTAATTGGCAATTGAATAAAGAATTCCGTTCCTTCATTTTCTTTAGTCTCCACCCTTATCTCTCCGCCAAGTGCTTTTACAATATCATAACTCAAACTCAATCCCAGTACCGTTCCTACTCCTGTTGGTTTAGTAATAAAGAAGGGTTGAAAGATTTTATCTACTACTTTCTGCGGGATGCCGTTGCCGTTGTCCTTTACTCTTACTTCTACCTTGTCACCAATCTTTTTTGTACTTACAGAAACTATGGACTCATAATTTTCAATATTCAATTTCTTTTTCTCAGTCACAGCATAAAAGGCATTGTTATAAAGGTTGAGTAAAACTCTGCCATTATTCTGCGGAATGATGTTGATGTTACCAATGCTTTCGTCAAAGTCTGTTTTCATGGTTGCATTGAATTCTTTATCCNNATTGGATCATAACTCGTCTGAACCACAGATTTCCATGGATGGATGGATTACACGGGTTTTATTTCAGCCGATCAACGTTTAAACATGCCTTATATCTGTGTAATCCTTTAATCCTATTAATCCCCCGCTTGAATCGGGGCAGGCGTGATTCAGATAAAAGGAAGGATAATCATAGTCTCGCTCCCTCCCCTGTCTGACCTGCTTGCTTCGAAAGTTTTGATTGTTCTCCTAAACTCATTCGCTTCCATACCTTGAATAAGTCGGGAAGTTCAATTGATATTCTTTCGGGGGTTCTTTTCCTAATAAATTTCTTACAAAATAATCCCAGCGGCGGCGCATCATGTAGGGAGCATAAGCGCCATAGNNGAATCTTTATTGGCCTTTTCCAGCGCTTCAATAACCAGCATCGTATTTGTTGGCGGCACATTATCATCCATCATTCCGTGTGCCAGCATCAGCTTGCCTTTCAGGTTCTTCGCGCATAATTGATTGGCCTGTAATTCATAATTGGAAACGCCATTCTTATCAAAGGTCTCCATCCCGTTATAACGCTCTCCCCAATCATCTTCGTAATTCCGGTTATCATGATTTCCTGATTCCGATATACCTACTTTAAAAAAATCCGGGTACCTGAACATCGCTGCAGCCGTTGCAAATCCTCCTCCTGAATGACCCCAGATACCAATACGATTTGTATCGATGTAAGAATATCTTTGTGCCAATTGTCTTATTCCGGATACCTGGTCAGGCAAGGTGTTTTCTGCCATGTTTCCGTAACTCATATCATGAAAACTTTTTGAACGCAGAGGATTGCTCGTTCCTTCCAATTCAAGTACTACAAAACCCAGTTCAGCCAAAGCCTGGCNNCATTCCGGGAAGCAACAAATGACCAGCTGCCAACGCTCCCACCCTGCGGGCCGGGATATATAAAGTCGATGATAGGGTATTTTTTGCGGGTATCCTGGGCCGTTGGAGTAAATAGTAAACCATACAGATCAGTTTGTCCGTCATGTGCTTTCACGGAGATGGGTTTGGGCGGTCGCCAGCCGGCAGCAACTAACCTTGAAATATCTGTTTTTTCCAA
>PKYU01000169.1 GCA_003132765.1 Chitinophagaceae bacterium
TCATACTCTTTCAACGTAGTGTGAGTGTCTCCCAGTGAATGAATAAGGTAATAGGCTACATCAAAAATTTTATGATTAAAATTCTGAACTGCATTTTCAGGATGCAAAAAATCAAACTCAATAATGCTGATCTTATCCAAGAGGTCGGACGATGGTTGAAACCGGTTGATGTCCCTTACGACACAGGTTACATCATGACCGGCTTCTACAAGTACCGGCAGCAGCCTCATACCTATATAACCATTTGCTCCTGTAAGTAAAATGCGCATATTTTTCCGCTTATTTTCTCTCTCTCTTCAAATCTAAATCATTTNNACTTTTCTTTCATGCTTAGGAACAAAAAAAGTATCTATTTCACAGTTCAATTGATCATACAACTATTTCTTCCGCCTATATCAATATAACAGAAAAGGTTAGAAGAAAATCGGAAGAGAGTATAGCCCAAATAAACTTAGTTGCAAACTTAGGATAGCAGTACTTCTATTATTTAAACATTCTACGGATAGAAATCCGGGAGATACCTGCATAATATAAGTATTATTCATTATCCTGTTTGCCTTGAAAGCGTTGGTATGGCTACCAACCTGCTTTTTAGACTTGTAATCGCCTAAGGATCGTACCTTTAACTTTTTCAGCTTCTTCCAGTTCCCGCATGAGGTCAACGGTAAGATCGTGTTCCCATTTATTCTGCTTACGAAAAGTAAGTTCCCTGCTCACAAAGGTTTTCCATTCTACGTAGCAGTANNTAATACCGTCCACGCCAAATCCTATAATATGCGGCCTGTTATTTCTTTCAACTATTTTAACTGTTGAGTACATGCCTTTTCTAAAAAAGGCTTTTACAATATCAATTGGGTTCGAAAGATTCAGACCAAGGCGCTCATTATATCTTTTAAAAAAGTGCGAAGTAATGCCTGCAAGTACCTTGTCCGATGCCTGGTAAAAGGCCCTGAGCCCCTTATCACTATGATAATATACCACGCATAAACAAGAGTGGCTTCCGTTCCGGTATATTTTTTTACGCCGGGGGCTTTGTGTAAAAAGATGATCCAGTTGTTTTTACCTGGTGTCTTTATTTCGTACTCTTTAGGATACAAATCTCCTTTATTTATCCTGAGCTTTCTGCTTTCACGGTCGTATTCAGCGCCCAGCCGCAGCAGTGTTGTTTTATAAATTTTATTATATTCTCTTTTTACCGGAGTGGCTATTTCATAGTGATTCATAGCGGGAACTCTCCTAATAAAAAGATTTATATAGATACAAAGCATTTTTTTTTGAAAATAGTATGCCCTATAAAAAAAATATTGTATATTATTATTCACTTTTGCTAGGTCCGCTTGTGATATAAAATAAACTACAAACTGAATAGTCTAATATTTTCTTTTTAGGAAAATGGCCTAACCAGCAGGCTTCCATTCCTTTACTTATCGCCCTTTTAAATTCGAGCAGACCCTCGTTATGTATACACTGATATTAGGATGCGCTTTCGCCAATTGAGAGTTGCTCCTTTGCTCATTAATTTCAAATCGCTTAAATTGTAACTATGGGATCAAAAAATATAACACGGCTTTTGCAGTAAACGATATCAATTTTTCATAATTTTAAATGGAAATTTCCCGATAAATGAAGAACAGTTATATCCTACTTCGTGACAATAAGGAAAGTAATCCGCTCACTATTGAAGAGCTGAAGGAAATTGGTTTAAAAAAAACCGATTTGATTTGGGTAGAGTGCCAGAGTATGGATTGGCGCAGTCCCTTTGAAATTGCTGAGCTAAAAAACCTAGTGTCTGCAAGTAACAACGATGATAAAAAAAACAGTACAGAGAAATTGGTTGTACAGAAAGTGCCAAACCGTGAGGACCTACTGAAAAATCAGAAGGCAGGAAAAACATTGACAGATCCCGACTTAAAGAATTTGGNNAAGAGATTCATCTCCAATCAAACAACAGTTCCTTTCCTGGAGAAATAAAAGAAAGGCAGCTCAAGAACCTTGGACAAAAAGAGCAGCGAAATAATAGCGTCCTTGCTATTCAACTACCCAAACGTGTTAAAAAAATGGCCCTTTATACCGGTTTTGCGCTAACAGGTGCCTTGCTGATGTTGCTGATACAGAATTTGGGGAGTAAAAGACCAGTTGTCCTGCAGCAAAAAATGCCTCCGCCTGAAAAAAGCTCCTCTCCCTCTGCTACCATGCCCACGGCCCTAAATAAGAGCAGTACAATTACACGAACAAATTTTGACAACCCCGACCTTCTAACCGTAAATAGTTCAGCTAATGATAAAAAAGAACAAAAAAAAATCGGTTGCAACTACTAATAATATTCCGCTAAAAACAGATGCAAAGTCAGAAACCCAGGATA
This sequence comes from Chitinophagaceae bacterium, assembly GCA_003132765.1. Taxonomy (GTDB): domain Bacteria; phylum Bacteroidota; class Bacteroidia; order Chitinophagales; family Chitinophagaceae; genus Ginsengibacter. The sequence goes on from PKYU01000169.1 coordinate 2,363, forward strand.
TAAGCAACAATAACGGTGAAAAAAATGCGAAGCCGGTTACGGAAATTAATGTGAAGACGGTAAGCATCGAAGATCTTTCATCTAAAATTGCACTTACAGCGAGCGATTATAATGTGGGATTATTGGGTGGAATCCGGAATCTAAAAATGACACTGCAAAATGATTCCCGGTATACGCTGGATAAAGTAACCGTGGAGGTAAAATACCTGAACCAAAACGGAAAANNAAATGTCCAGGCAGGGAATGCAGCAAGTTTGGAGGTAAATAAATCAAAGCGGGGAGTAAAAGTAGATTACCAGGTAACCAATATCGAATGCAAAGAGTTAACCAGCCATTAACCAGGTTTGACAGATCCCGGCAAGTATTCAACGAATTAGCAGTAATATCTCCTGCCATCCTTCGTCTGCCCCATACCGAAAGTGGCGTTTTCATAAGTTCCTAACTAAAATCTTTAAAAAATTAAAACTTTAACAAAAATTAATTTTTTTTCGGCTGCAAATAAATCCTATGTCGTAGCCGGGTATGCTCGAAGAGTACCCGGCGGAAAGTTGAATATCCATTTGTTCTTTCAACTTTCTTCTATAACACGCCGGGTCCCTTGCAGGAAAACCCGGCTGGGACCTTAAAATTAATTCAGGAAATGTCGGGTGAAGAAATATCCCAGGAATGGGGCATCTATTAGCAAAAAATAAATAACTTAACTTTCCTTATGCCAACTGCAACTAATCTATATACAACGGTAATAGCATGACGAAATCTGATACATTGGTTACCCGGCTATTTTCCATCAGGAATGTTTATGGCAAGAAATCCGCATCAGAAAAAATACAATTACTGAAGTCGATCAANNCCTATATAGCACCCTGCAATTTCTTATTGCTTATCCCGATAATAAGACCATTTACAAACTCTCGAACCAATTATTTCAAAACCTGCAGAAGTATATAAAAGCAAATAATAAACTGAGATCCGGTTTATATAATTCCGGGATTACCTATACAAGCATATGTGCCGCATTTAGTTTTGAACCCGTAAAATGGATGAGAAGAACCCGNNAATGGAAAGGATGGCTGCAGCATTTGAGAAGAAAGGATGAAGATATTTTGGACCAGCTTATTGCAATTTTTGATAGCACCGATATCCGGCCCGAGGTGAGGGACGAACTCTGGAATAACCTTGGCATTTATGTGGAAATTATTTTCACTTCGCATTGTTGTCTACCGAAATCACTGATCAAGCTGTATTTCCATAGTTCGCTAATCAGAAAGGACGTAANNGAAAGTGAACAGATCATTGCCAGTAGCAGGATGATCATGATGTGTTTTATCAGGGAAATAGATCCGATCAGTTTTACGTCTGCAGAGTTGGTTTCTTATTACCATTTGCCCAGGGGATTTTCTATTGCTTTAATGGGTATGGTTCCCGAACGGTGCCATCCCATTGACAGTTACATGGGGTATATGGTATTTAAGAATGGATTGCCGGTTGCCTACGCCGCTTCATGGATACTTTTTGACAGCGGACGCATAGGCCTGAATGTTTTTTCTGATTACCGGGGTGGGGAATCAAAATATATTTTTGAGCAGGTACTCGAGCTGCACCGCAGAGTTTACCATTTAAAACGCTTTACCGTAGATCCATACCAGATTGGCAAAAAGAACAGTGATGCCATCCAATCCGGGGCTTTCTGGATTTATTATCATTCCGGATTCAGGTCCATAAAAAAAGCACAACGGGAGCTCGCAGAAGCAGAATATCTGAAAATACAAACTAACAGCAGATACCGCAGTCCTGTCGTTGTTTTANNGCAAAGAAGCGCTGTAAGATTTGATGCCACCGATGTGAGCAGAGCCTATGCTGCCATCATCACTCAAAGATATAACGGCAATCGAAGGCTTGCAGAAAAAAATGCCGAAAAAAAACTGGCCGGTATCTTGCGGATAAAAAATTACCAGGAAGAGAACATGAAATTCATTCTGAAGAACTGGGCGCCGTTATTGTTAAGTAACGAAAAAGAATTGGTACATAACGAAGACCTGAAAAATATACTGAACCACTTGTTTACATTAAAGTCTGTTGGCAGTGAAGAAGCCTATATATGGGGGCTGCAGAAGGCTAATGATTTGAGAAAATTTATGGAGCGCCTTATAAAACATTATGTAATTAACTAAAATCATTGCTCGCTGGTGCAAAGCATCCCCTTGTGCTATTTAAATTAACCACAGCCCGAATAAACAAATATTTTCTTCTTAGGAAAATGGCATAGCCAGCTGGCTTCTCATTACTTTGCTTTTTGACTCTTTTCAATTCGGGCCCACGTGGACAAGCTAACTCTTCGCTGATGGGAGTGTGCTTGCCAACAGTGGGCTGTACTGGGATCGAACCAGTGACCTCTACTCTGTCAAAGTAGCGCTCTAAACCGACTGAGCTAACAGCCCGGCTACCAAATGTACAAATTCGGTTGTCATTCATTTCCGGACCGTATNNATTATTATTTTGACTAGATTGAAAACATTCATTGAATACTACACAAGGACATCAAACCATTATCAACATTCAAAAACCGTTACAATGAAAAGAAACGAAAAAAAAGGTCCGAATCCCTCTCTTATCTATTTGCAGAAGGTGGTAGATATTGACCCGGCAAGCTTATCTTTCATTCCGCCCGGCACAGAGTTTAGCGATATATATATGGATGCGCGGGAAGTAGCCGCGGAGCTGAAAGTAAGCCTGCCCTCCGTTACCAAACTCCGCAAGGCAGGCAAGCTCTCCTATTCGCGTATTGCGCCGCGATGCAAAATCCTATACCTGAGNNTGGAAAGTAAAGTATTTTAAAAATAAAAGCTTTAGAAGGTGGATAGCCACGGCAATAATCCTGGCTTCCTTAAATCATGATTGGGAACGCCTGAATGCCTGATCTTTAAAAAGAGTGTTTTTTGAAAAGGAGTATAGAACGATCTCCCTGATTTCTGGGCTGCCCCCCACCGAAAGCTGCTCTGAACTTAATTATTTAAAGGTTGTACGAGATGGCCTGGTAAGAGTATTTTCTTATTTAAACATTCAAAGGACAGTAGAGGAGTTTTCTTCACCTTTCTGTGCGAACCTTATCTTCTTTATGCCATTATTGTTTTTCCATTTCAATCGAAGTTGAGGCCGATTCCACCATGTTATACGTTTCGCCGGAATCGTTGAATGTGGAGTCCTTTGTAACATTTTGGGTAATCGTTAGCAGTGTTCCATTAAAACTGTAGCGGCCACCACTGGCGCCTGACTGGTAATACTCATTTCCATCTACCGTAACCGTTATACCACCTTGTGGAAAATAAATAGAGTCGGAGCCGATAAGTTTGTACGAACCTGAAGAAGTACTTTGCGGCAAGGTAAAGTGAAAGGGAAACTTGTCGAATCAAGAAGATTCGTGCCATCGTATTCATACAACTTAGCTTCCGTATCTACCGTATAAGTTAAGCCTGCGGCGGTTAGTGTGCCGTTGCTGAATGTGACAGTACCTCCATTACTATTAGTGGTATAGTCTGAAGTAGTAACCGTCTTATCTCCAAGGCTGCCGGTAATGCTGCTGCTCGTTTTTGCAGAAATGTATTTAAACTTATAAGTGCCTTCAATTGCTGAATTGCCGGAACTTGTATTATCTTTTTACACGCAGCGAATAGAATAAAATTTGATAATAATAAGGGTGCAAATAGTTTTTTCATTATTCTTTTTAGAGTAACGGATAAAAGAGAAACTTATTTTATTTGTTACCAAGTTACGAACTTCGCCTTCATGGGTGTTCCTGCTCCAAATTTATTAAAAATCTGTGGCCTGTAACGCCCCCCGTTCGGTCTCCCGACCAACGGGTGTATACACCCAAAACCTTACAATGTTTGGCCGTTAGTCTTGAGATCAGCGGCTCCCACGAGCGTTTGATTTGGGCTTTCGAAAGAAAGAGAATACCCCCGGATGCCAAATCTCAATTTGCTCATTTTCTAAAACACTTACCCCATAATTTTAATGGACACAAGAAGGCTGTTTGAGTATTCCGGATTACCCTTAACTTCAATACATGAAAATTAAACAAGCTTTTCTTCAAGCTTTTTTACCACCCCTTTTTCTTTTGTATATGATCATGGAAGTTAACGCCCAGACAAGACCCATCAGCCTTCATCCAGATAATCCGCATTATTTTCTTTATAATAACAAACCGGCAATCCTGGTCACTTCGGGCGAACACTATGGAGCGGTCATAAATATTAATTTTGATTATGTCGCCTATTTAGATGAACTGGAATCAAAAGGGCTTAATCTGACGCGGACGTTTACCGGCAGTTATGTAGAGCCTCCCGGCGCATTCAATATTTCCAGGAATACTCTGGCACCGATGCCCGGCAAATTCCTGTGCCCATGGAAAAGAAGTAATGAAGCAGGTTATGCCGGTGGCGGAAATAGATTCGATCTGTCACAATGGGATACCGCTTATTTTAAACGGCTCAAAGATTTTGTTGCTACTGCAGAAAGTAAAGGAGTGATGGTTGAACTGGCCTTGTTTTGTCCTTTTTACGAAGATGTACAGTGGTCGCTAAGCCCCATGAACGGCCGCAACAACATTAACAATATTGACAATATGATACGCACCGATGTATATACGCTTGATAAAAATAAGGGGCTTCTTGCTGTACAGGATAATCTTGTGCGCAAGATCGTTATAGAGCTAAAGGATTTTAATAACGTACTCTATGAAATCTGCAACGAGCCTTATTTCGGCGGCGTTACCATGAAATGGCAGCATCATATCGCGGATGTTATCAGCGAGGCAGAAAAAGATTTTCCTGCGAAACATCTTATTACACAAAATATTGCCAATGGATTTGCCAAAATAGAAAACCCGAACCCTGCAGTATCTGTTTTTAATTTTCATTACGCCTGGCCGCCAGATGCAGTGGCAATGAATTATCATTTGAACAAGGCGATTGGCGATAATGAAACAGGCTTCCGCGACAACAGCGACTCGACCTACCGCATGGAGGGCTGGCGCTTTNNCTAATCTTGATTATTCTTTTACCGACCGCAATGAAAAGGGCACTTTTAAATTCCCATCCACTCAACCGGGAGGCGGCAGTGATTCATTGCGATGGCAACTAAGTTATTTGAAAAGATTTATGGAAGGCTTTAACTTTATAAAGATGCGGCCTGATAGCAGCCTGATCAGAAAAGCATCTCT
>PKYU01000178.1 GCA_003132765.1 Chitinophagaceae bacterium
TAAAGGCATCTTTACCATAACGCTCATCTACGCGATAGTTGCATTGGCATTCAAGTATTTTTAACCGGTTAGCATTTTTAGTGATAAAAGAAGCTTCCTTCTTTAATTAATTTATAGACTATTTCCCCAATAGGAATTCTGATTATCTTTAATTATTCATTCGATTTTAAAGCATCATGAAATATTATATCATTGCGGGGGAAGCTTCGGGAGACTTGCATGGCAGCAACCTAATTAAAGAAATAAAGAAACTTGACCCAGAAGCCACAATAAGGTGCTGGGGTGGAGACAAAATGGAGGCTGCCGGAGGTACACTGGTAAAACATTATAGGGATCTCGCCTTTATGGGTTTTACCNNATCTGTTCGTTATAATGGGGAACATTAAATTTTGCAAAAGGGATATTGAAAATGATAAGCCAGATTCAGTAATCCTCATTAATTATTCTGCTTTTAATTTGCGAATAGCCAGATTCACCCATCAAAAAAAATACAAAACTATTTTTTACATTTCTCCACAGGTGTGGGCATGGAAAGAAAGCAGGGTTAAAATTATCAAAAAGTATATAAAAAAAATGATTGTGATTCTGCCTTTTGAAAAGCAGTTTTTTAAAAAATGGAATTATGAAGTTGAATACGTAGGACACCCACTGGTAGAAGTAGTCGAAAATTATAAAAAGGAGCACGATACCATCAGGCAGGAACCAAACATTATAGCATTGTTGCCGGGGAGCCGCCGGCAGGAGATCCAAACAAAGCTACCGGTCATGCTAGAAGCCTCGCAAAATTTTCCTGGATACACTTTTGTTGTAGCTAAAGCGCCATCCGTTGAAGACGATTTTTATATGCCCTTTCTCGTCCCTTACAGCAATGTAAAAGTAGTTTCTGATGGAACTTATTCTTTGCTTATGCAGGCTAGAGCAGCCTTGGTAACATCGGGTACGGCAACCTTGGAAACAGCATTATTTGGTGTTCCTGAAATAGTATGTTATAAAGCCGGTACTATTTCTTATCAAATAGCAAAAAGACTTGTAAAGCTCAAATACATTTGTCTGGTGAATCTGATTATGGATAAAGAAGTTGTAAAAGAATTAATTCAAAATGAGTTGACTTCTGAAAATATTACCAAGGAATTAAAAGGGATATTATTTGATACTTTAAAGAGGGAAAGAATAGAAACAGATTATCGGGCCTTAAGAAATTTATTATCTGAAGGCGGTGATGCCTCTGCAAATACAGCAAGGATTATTTATGATTCTGTAAAAGGCTAATAAGCAGGCAGCATTGTCCAATCAATATTGGACAATTAATAAAATGAAAATGCCTGTTACCTGATACCTCAACCCTTCAATTTCAATTCTAACGATATATGCCCAATAACATAAAGATTGTAAAAACGGAGATACTTTCACAGAAATGGTCTACTCTTAAAGAAGTTACTTTTGATTATTTAATGAAAGATGGTACCTGGCAAAGGCAAAAAAGGGAAGCTTATGACAGGGGAAATGGGGCAACTATTCTTTTATATAATAAAGAACAAAAAAAGGTTATTCTCACGAGCCAGTTCAGGTTACCTTCTTACATAAATGGTAATGAAACCGGAATGCTCATAGAAGCATGTGCAGGCTTACTCGATAATGATAATCCTGAAGAATGCATAAAGAGGGAAACTGAAGAAGAAACGGGATACAGGATAAATAATGCACAGAAAATTTTTGAAGTCTATATGTCACCCGGCGGTGACACAGAACTGCTGTATTTTTTTATTGCTGAGTATTCGCAGCTAATGAAGGTTCATGAAGGCGGCGGCGTTTCTCATGAACAGGAAAATATAGTAGTATTGGAAATGAAATTTGATGTTGCACTCAATATGATTGAAACCGGCGAGATAAAAGATGCAAAAACGATCATTCTTTTACAATATATAAGACTAAAAAATATTTTGTAAAAAAAATCCTTACCCAGTTTTCAGGGAATTTTATTTAAGAATCCCAAATTCCATGAAGTATTGAACAAAAGAACAATTATTATCAATTTTTGTAAGAAAATTTACGAGGTACTCAACCTTCCGCACGAACTGTTCTTGTCCCTATTTTGAAAGGTCTGTCAGGATGATGAAATAATAATACTCCTAGAACGGAACTCAGGTTTAGACCTATTACCAGCAAGAAGGCGCCAAAGAACGATCCTGTAATTTGAATGATAAATCCGGTCAAGGTTGAGGCAACCAATCCAGCAATAGCGAAAAAGAAATCCATAATACCCAATGCAGTTCCGGAACGTTCTTTAATCATGTCAACATTGATGGCATAAAATGCTGAATTAGCAGACATATTAAAACCTACACAAAGCGAAATAAAAATGGCAGCAAGGTTAATTGAATGAAAGAATAGCAGCGGTATTAAAAAAACAGCACCCAATAATTGTGAAATCCAGATAGGATAAGACCTGGCAAGCCTTAATTTTCCGGTCGCCTTCCAGATGCGGTCGGAAAGAATACCTACAGAATACAAAAGGACAGATGCTAAAAGCCAGGGAAGAATCGTGAAAATACCCACTTCCTTAACATTTAAATGATAGGACTGGTTTAAGAAAGTCGGCAACCAATTCATAAAGAAAAAAAGATTATACCCAAACACAAAGAAAGCCCAGTTATTCGACATCAGTGTAGGATTAGTAAGCAGAAACTTCCACATTCCGGGTTGTGTTGTATGGCTTTTTTTACGAATAGCCGCATCCGATAATTTGCGTGAAATTTCCAGGCTTCCCCGGATATGTTTTAATTCCTCATCATTCACCTGTTTGGCATGTTCAGGAAAATCACGCTAAATGAAATACCAGACAGGCACCCAAATGATGCCTAAAATTCCCAGTATGATAAACATACCCCTCCAGCCAAAAGTTGCTGCCAGGTTTGATACAATCGGGCCTCCGATCATCAAGGCTATCGGCACGGCTACTAATGCATTACCAAGAGCAACTGCCCTTTCATTACCAGGCAGCCAATCTCCAACAACCCGATTCAATGCGGGAAAGTTAGGGCCTTCGGCTAAGCCCAGCATTAAACGAACTAAAAACAACATGAGAAATCCGGTAGCAGCCGCAGTGGAAACTATACTTAAAGACCAGATTAATGCAGCGACCAACCAAACCCGCCGGGAGCCAAGACGGTCAACTATCAATCCGCCAATGAAAACCATAAGGGCATATCCTATATTGAATGCACCAAGTGTTAACCCAATATCCTCTCTATTAAGGTGAAACTTTTCGCTGAGAATTGGCATAGCGAAAGCAATTGCAGAACGATCAATATAATTGACTACAGTAATAAAGAAAACCAATCCGATAATTACCCATCGGAACCTTGTTGCTTTCATTTCGACGACTTTCTTCTTTTTTATTTAATGTATTCTTTCTGATAAACCTGTAAGGAAAGATAATAATTAAAAGATTAGCGGATGGCATTTAGCTCTTATTTGTTTAGGATAATTAATGGTTCCCCCTAATGACTATTATAGATTCTTACATAAAGAAAATTGCAGAGCAACTATTTTGGTTCTTTTACCTTCAATCTTATTTTCCTCAGGTATATTTTCTTCAAATGGTATCTTCAAAGTAATCTCGGGTTTTATTCATTAACAAAAACGAATGCGATTATTCCATTTGATTTTTTAGCAAACCGTTTATACAAATCAACCTAAATTACTACCCAAATCATTTAACTTCGCCGCAAAATTTTTTTAGAATGAAAAATGTGTCCCTTTTGATTTTATTCATTTTGATTGTCGGAAAGCCTGTTTATTCGCAAACAGACAGTGCATCTCATTATGACCAGCACCAGACTTTTGATCCATTATTTTATCCATCTAACGGTAATGAATACCGCAGTGCAAGCGGGCAACCTGGCCCTGCTTATTGGCAAAACAAGGTTGATTATAATATTCTTGCTTCATTAGATACTTCGGAACATGTAATTAAGGGCTCTGTGTTGATTACTTATAAAAATAATAGCCCGGATAGGATGAAGTTTTTATGGCTGCAATTGGACCAGAATATTTACCGGGAAGATAGCAGGGCAACGGCCTCAACTACTATTGAGGGGGGACGAAATGCGAATCAATCATATACAAAAGGATATGAATTGAAATCCGTTGAGGTCATAATGAATGGAATAACTACAAAGGCAAAATTTATAGTTACTGATACGAGAATGCAAGTTTGGCTACCGAAAATATTACCTGCAAAATCCGGGAATGTTCAATTAAAAATCAATTATTCATTTTCGATACCCCAATACGGAACAGACCGCATGGGGAGGATTAATACTAAAAATGGATGGATATATGAGATAGCGCAATGGTATCCACGGATGTGTGTGTATGATGATATTGAAGGATGGAATACACTACCATATCTCGGGGCTGGTGAATTTTACCTGGACTACGGAGACTTTGATTATTATATTACTGCACCGGCAAACCAGGTAGTTGTAGGCTCGGGCGAGCTCCAGAATCCACAGGAGGTATTGACTCCTACTCAAATAAAAAGGTTGGCAGATGCAAGAAAAAGTGATCAAACCGTTATGATACGGTCCGCATCTGAAGTTACTGATCCCTCGTCCAGACCTAAAAAAGAAAATCTAACTTGGCATTTTAAAATAAAGAATGCAAGAGACGTCTCGTGGGCAGCATCAACAGCTTTTATCTGGGATGCTGCAAGGATGAATCTTCCTTCAGGCAGAAAAGCANNTTTATCCAGTTGAATCTGCCGGAGATAGTGCATGGGGAAGAGCCACTGAATATGCAAAAGGAAGCATAGAAAATTATTCCAAACGATGGTATGAATATCCTTATAATACAGCAACAAATGTTGCATGCAACATAAGCGGCATGGAATATCCAAGTATTGTCTTTTGCGGATACAGGGCTAAAGGCCGGGGCCTTTTTGGGGTTACAGATCATGAATTTGGACATACCTGGTTCCCAATGGTGGTAGGAAGCAACGAAAGGAAATATGGATGGATGGATGAAGGCTTTAATACTTTCATAAATTCCATCGCTGACCTCGATTTTAATAATGGTGAATATAAACCCAAATCTCAAAACAAATTACTTCTTTATAAATACATGTTTAGTGATAAGACGGAAACTATTATGAGCGAGCCTGATGCACTTAAAGAGGCTAATATAGGGTTAGCTTTATATTCAAAGCCTGGTTATGCACTTACTTTACNNTATAAAAAGATGGGCCTATAAACATCCTACTCCTTGGGATTTTTTCAGGACTATGGAAAATGCCGCAGGGGAAGATCTTGGCTGGTTCTGGAAGGGAATGTTTATTAATAATTACAAGCTTGACCAGGCAATAACCGGCGTCATATATTTTCAGGGCGATTCTTCCAAAGGGGCTTTGGTTACTATAGAAAATCTGGATCTGATGGCCATGCCTGTTTACCTTCAATATCAAACAGATAGCGGAAAAAC
>PKYU01000152.1 GCA_003132765.1 Chitinophagaceae bacterium
GTGGTTTTTACAACCCGGTTAATGGAAACAACTTTTTCTTTTAGTTCAAGATCACCGCCTTTTACTCGTTGCGTATTTGCTTTCAATATTGATAATTTTTATAATTTTTATAATCAAAAATCCAGTCCGCCTTCCCTTGCTCCATCAGCCACTGCCTTTACACGTCCATGGTAGAGGTACCCGCTTCGATCAAATACAACATTTTTTATGCTCATCNNTTACTCTTTTCAACCTTATTTACTTTTTGAGCAGTAATATCAGCCTGCTTTGACGATGCTGAAGCCAAGGTAACTCCATTTTGATCGTCTATTATCTGAACATAAATATCTCTGTTGCTTCTAAATACACAAAGCCTTGGCTTTTGTGCACATCCGACAATCCTCTTCCGGATTCGATATCTGATTTTTTGTCTCGGACTAATTTTTGCGTTCATTTCTTTATTCAATTTATTCTCCGATGCTGCCGGAGATAGTTTGTTTGACTATTATTTACCTGCAGATTTTCCTGCTTTTCTGCGCAACACTTCTCCTTCAAATTTTACGCCCTTACCTTTGTAGGGTTCTGGTTTGCGAAGACTGCGGATTTTTGCTGCAACCTGCCCTAGTAATTGCTTGTCGATACTTTGAAGCGTAATTATAGGATTCTTACCTTTTTCCTGCCCTGTAGAAACTTTCAATTCTTTAGGAATTTCAAACACAATATTATGAGAATAGCCTAAAGAAAGATCCAGTAAATTACCCTGATTTGATGCCTTAAATCCAACACCAACAAGTTCAAGTTTTTTTTCATACCCAGTGGTAACACCATTCACCATATTATTTACCAGGGCGCGGTATAAACCATGAATGGCCTTATGTCTGATCTGGTCTGTTGGTCGTTTAAATTCTACTTTATTATCTTGAATGGTAACCTGGATATCGCGGTCAATTGGTTGTCTTAATTCACCCTTTGGCCCTTTTACAACTATTACGTTATCTGGTCCAATTGTTACATTAACCTCTTTCGCGATCGTTACAGGATTTTTCCCAATTCTTGACATAGCCGATTAATTTAAATTGTTATTATATGGTCATCGTTCAGCGCGAGCAAGGCATATTGTACCTACCAAAAAATTAATAAATATTGCACAATACTTCGCCGCCAACATTCTGTGTCTTTGCCTCGNNAGCGATGCCTAACCCATTTTTCACTCTCTTGAATTCATCAGGTTTTGAATAGCTCCTCAATCCGGGACGACTCACTCTTTCAAGACTTTGAATAGCCGCAAGTTTGGTTTGAGGATCATATTTGAGCGCTATTTTTATAAGTCCTTGTTTGGAATCATCTTCAAATTTATACTTCAGGATGTAGCCTTTATCGTATAAAATTTCAGTTATGCGCTNNGCAGGTATTTCTACTAACCTGTGATTTGCCATCTGGGCATTTCTTATTCTTGTTAGATAATCTGCTATAGGATCAGTAACCATTGAAACTTTCTTTTATTTTTTACAATGCGATATCCATTGATACCATTTTAATATTTTTTATTTTCACCAACTTGCCTTTCTTACTCCTGGTATTTTTCCTTGTAAAGCCATATCCCGAAAAATATTTCTGGATACTCCGAAATGCCTTAAATATCCGCGAGGGCGTCCTGTAAGCTGGCAACGGTTTTTCAATCTTACCGGGGAAGCNNTCAAAGCTTTTCTTTTTTCAGCATATTGCGCCACCATCTTTTCACGTTTTCTTTGTCTTGCTTTTACCGACTCTTTAGCCATATTTATTAATTTATCCGAATTCTTCTTAAAGAACTCTTAAGTTTTATTTTTTTATATTTTTAAAGGGCATCCCCAATTCTTTTAGCAACTCAAAGGCTTCTTCATTGGTATTAGCCGTAGTTACAAAAGTGATATCAAGGCCGGTAATTTTATTGACCTTATCTATATCAATTTCGGGAAATATTATCTGTTCAGTAATACCTAAAGTATAATTGCCACGACCATCAAAAGACTTGTCATTTATACCTCTGAAATCGCGAACGCGTGGAAGTGAAACAGATACCAATCTGTCCAAAAATTCATACATATTCACTCCGCGCAAGGTTACCTTTGCACCTATTGGCATGTTCTTACGAAGTTTGAAATTTGATATGTCTTTCTTTGACATTGTGGGAACTGCCTTCTGCCCGGTAATGGTAGATAACTCTTCAATGGCAACATCTATTAATTTCTTATCAGCAACAGCCCCGTTAACTCCCCTGTTTATACAAACCTTTGTTAGTTTAGGAGTCTGCATCACTGATTTGTATGAAAATTTTTTCATTAAGGCAGGTACAACCTCTTTCTTGTACTTTTCTGCAAGTCTCGGAGTATATTTTTCGTTACTCATTATTTAATTACCTCCCCTGATTTTTTTGCGGTTCTTACTAATTTCCCTTCTTCGTTTCTGGTCCTGGTTATTTTTGTATGTGAGTGCGATTTAGAATCCCAAAGCATTACATTAGAAATAGCCAGAGGAGCCTCCGCTTTCAAGATACCACCTTTGGTATTTTGAGCCGAAGGCTTTGTATGTTTTGTAACAAAATTCGCGCCTTCCACCAGTATACGATTTTTGTCTGTTATTACCTGTAGAACTTTGCGTGGTTTTTTAAGGTCTTTATCGTCACCGGCGATAATTACCACTGAATCGCCCTTTTTTATGTTGAACTTCGGCTTAAATCTTGTTTTCATTTTTGACAAAAATTATGTCTTAATTTTTCTTATTAATTTACCCCATTTTTTGGGGGTGCAAAGATACAATTATAATACTTCAGGGGCAAGAGAAATAATCTTCATATATCCTTTGTCTCTAAGTTCACGGGCCACAGGTCCAAATATCCTGGTTCCTCTTGGTTCGTCACTTGCATTCAAAAGAACCACCGCATTATCATCGAACTTGATATAGGAGCCATCTTTACGGCGAAGCTTGTTTTTGGTCCGAACTATAACTGCCTTGCTCACAGTTCCTTTTTTTATGCCTCCGGCTGGCAAAGCATCTTTTACCGTAACGACAATTTTGTCACCAACATGCGCATAATCCTGCCCGGAATTTCCGAGTACCCGAATACACAACACTTCCTTTGCCCCACTGTTGTCAGCTACATTTAGCCTGCTTTCTTGCTGAATCATTTTATTTACTTTTGGCTTTTAGCCTTTAGCTATCAGCTGATTAAACTTATTTATTAAATTACTCCGGCATAATAGCTAACAGCTGATAGCCAGGAGCCTTCTTATTTTACCTTTTCTAATATTTCCACCAATCTCCACCGCTTTAGTTTGCTCATTGGCCTGGTTTCCATGATCTTTACCAAATCGCCAATGCTGCATTCATTCTTTTCATCATGCGCATGAAAACCGGTTGTTTTCTTAATAAACTTGCCGTATAACGGATGTTTCACTTTTCTTTCTACTTTCACAGTGATGGTTTTATCCATCTTATTACTGGAAACAATTCCGGTTCTTGTTTTTCTTAAATTTCTGTCGAGCATTATTATAATTTTTTAGGATTTAGAACCTAACTGTTTTACTCTTAATTCAGTTTTCAACCTGGCAAGATCCTTTCTGACGCCTTTAATGCTCATTGGGTTCTCCAAAGGGGAAACTGCATGTGCAAATTTTAATTTTTTGATACGCAACTCATCTTCCTCAATTCTTGCTTTCAGGTCGGCCTCGCTCATCTCTCTTAAATTCTTTACGAAATCGCTTTTATTAGACATTATTGTAAATTTTATGCTTATCTGCTTTATGCTTCATAATCTCTTCTTATTACGAACTTGGTAGCAATAGGTAATTTTTGGGCTGCCAGTTCGAAAGCTTCCTTTGCTACCTCTACGGAAACTCCATCCGCTTCAAAAAGGATTCTTCCCGGCTGAACAACAGCTGCAAAATATTCAGGGTTACCCTTTCCTTTTCCCATCCTTACTTCCGCTGGTTTTTTGGTGATGGCTTTATCAGGAAAAATCCTGATCCATACATTTCCTTCACGCTTCATATGACGCGTCAATGCCTGCCGGGCAGATTCAATTTGCCGGTTTGTCAACCCCCNNCAGTGATTTCAGTCCAAATGTTCCAAATGCAAGTGTAGCGCCCCGTTTAGTATCGCCTTTCATACGGCCTTTCTGCATCTTTCTGTGCTTGGTTCTTTTTGGCTGTAACATATCTAAATTATTGTGTTATTTAATTGCTGAATTGCTGAAAATATTTTTAAATAAAAATATATTCAAAAACATATCTTCTTCCTCCGCCACCTCTCCTTTCTCCACCTCTTCTTTCACCTCCGCCGCGTCTATCCCCTGCTCTTTCTCCACCGCCACCACGCCTGTCTCCAAAACCACCTCTCCTGTCGCCCTGCATGTCACTTTCACTTTTCCCGCCTCCTGCAAATATATTAGGATTCAAATCTCTTTTCGCCAAAACTTCGCCCTTGCAAATCCAAACTTTTACACCGATTTTTCCATACACTGTTTGCGCAAATACATTAGCATAATCAATGTCCATCCTAAATGTATGTAATGGAGTACGACCTTGTTTAATTTCTTCACTACGGGCAATTTCTGCGCCTCCCAATCTTCCGCCAACCCTAACTTTAATTCCTTCTGCGCCCATTCTTAAAGCAGATGCAATAGACATTTTTATAGCTCTCTTATAATTTATACGATTTTCAATTTGCCTTGCAATAGTATCTGCTACAATATTTGCATCAAGTTCAGGCCTGCGTATTTCAAGGATGTTTATTTGCACATCATCTTTACCGGTAAGTTTCTTTAGTTCTTCCTTGATACGGTCAACTTCTCCGCCGCCTTTTCCTATAATAATACCTGGCTTCGAAGTATGAATGGTTACAATTAATTTATTCAATGTTCGCTCAATAACAATTTTCGCTATACCACCTTTATTAATACGGGCATTGAGATATGTCCTGATTCTATCATCCTCAATCAGTTTCTTAGCATAGTCTTTAGGACTAGCAAACCAGTTGCTGTCCCATCCACGGATGATACCTAATCTTGCACCAATCGGATTTGTTTTTTGACCCATTTTCGGTTTTTATTTTTTATTTTTTTTTGCGGCAGATTTCTTTTCANNAGACTGCTTTCTTAGCTGGCGTCTTTTTTGTTTCAACCACTTCCTTTGATGTTTCCGCAGGAACTTCAACCAGGACTCTTTCAGAAATAGCAGCACTCTTTTTCGCTGAAACTAATGCTTTATGATTCTTACTGTCGACCACTATAGTAATATGATTGCTCCGTTTGCGAATACGATATCCACGGCCCTGGGGAGCGGGACGCATGCGCTTTATAACTCTGCCTCCATCAACCATAATGGTTTTTATAATAAGGTCGGCATCCTCAACTTTTTCATCACTGTTCTTCTGTTCCCAATTATTGATAGCGCTCTTTAATAATTTATACATCGGCACAGCCGGATGTTTCGGATTAAATTGTAAAATACCCAGAGCTTTTTCAACCTCGAGTCCGCGTATCAAATCTGCCAGCAAACGCATCTTGCGGGGCGATGTGGGGTAATTATTAAGTTTAGCTACAGCTTCCATTTTAAAAATTTCTTGATACTTTATTCTTATTTACTAATATCTTTTTGCTTATACAATCTTTTTACTTGAATGTCCTTTGAAGTTTCTG
>PKYU01000173.1 GCA_003132765.1 Chitinophagaceae bacterium
CACAAAAACCTTATCCAAAATCAAATCGGATCGTACTTCCAAATGGATGGGGCCTTTCGCCTGCAGGATGCGGCTATCTATTGGGAGACCTGCCCCTGAATATCGCGGTAAGCAATTCAGGAAAATTGATGGCTGTTACTAATAATGGAGAAACTACCCAAAGCATTCAGTTGATAGATGTGAAAACGGGAAATATCGTAGACAACATTGTAGTTGCAGAATGCTGGATGGGATTGAAATTTAGCGGAAACGAAAAATTCCTATACGCATCAGGAGGAAATAATAACTGGATATTAAAATATGCCATTCTTAAGAATAAGCTTATTTTAAGGGACTCCTTGAAACTGGGCGAAAAATGGCCTGACAAAATTTCTCCGGCAGGAATAGAAATTGATGATCAAAAGGGCCTTTTGTATGTGGTCACAAAAGAAAACAAT
The DNA here is from genome assembly GCA_003132765.1 of Chitinophagaceae bacterium. GTDB lineage: Bacteria > Bacteroidota > Bacteroidia > Chitinophagales > Chitinophagaceae > Ginsengibacter. Next base: position 438 of record PKYU01000173.1, read on the forward strand.
TCATTATATATTCTCAATCTTAAAACAAAAAAATTAACCGGACAATATAAAATGGATGGGGAAGCCTATACATGCCTGCTTTCACCCGATCACAAGGAATTATACATTAGCTGTTGGGGGGGTGATAAAATATATATATTCAATACAGTTTCAAAAAGATTTACAGATGAAATTGGTGTTGGTGATAACCCTAATGATATTTGCTTAACAAAGAATGGAAGGTATTTATTTGTAGCAAATTCAAATGATAATTCGGTTTCTGTTATCAATATTCATTCAAAAAAAGTTATAGAAACCCTGACCGCTTCATTATATCCGGATGCTCCCCAGGGCTCCACAACAAATAGCGTTGCACTGAGCCCTGATCAGAAAACTTTATACATAGCCAATGCAGATAATAATTGTCTTGCAGTTTTTGATGTCAGCAATCCGGGCAACAGCAAATCAAAAGGATTTATCCCAACTGGTTGGTATCCCACTTGTGTCAGGGCCATTGGTAATAAAATTTTTGTGACCAATGGTAAAGGATTTTCTTCTTTTGCAAATCCTGAAGGCCCCAATCCTACGGAAAAACATGTTCGTGTAACCTACCGGCAGGGTGATACTTCAAAAATAAAAGTTACCCAGCATATTGAAGGCCTTTTATTAGGCACTATGAGTATTATTGATGTTCCGGATTCTAGACGATTGGCAACCTACTCGAAGGAAGTTTATGACAACACTCCTTATAACAAAGAAAAAGAAACTATAGCCCATGGTGAGAAAGGAAACCCTATCCCTGAAAAGGTTGGCGATCCTTCTCCGATCAAATATGTATTCTACATTATAAAAGAAAACCGAACTTACGACCAGGTATTAGGGGATGTGAAAGGAGGAAACGGCGATACGAACATTGTATTATTCGGAGAAGAAATAACTCCTAACCAACATAAAATCGTAAGAGAANNTGACTAGACAATTTTTATGTTGATGCTGAGGTAAGTGCTGATGGACATAGCTGGAGTACCAGTGCATACGCAACAGACTTTTTGGAAAAAAACTGGCCAGCAGAATATAGCGGAAGGGGAGGAAGTTACTATGAGCTTGCAGAAGGAACCAGGGAAATAGCCAATAATAAAAATGGATTTATCTGGAATTATTGTAATCGCGCCGGTATCAGCTATCGTACTTATGGAGAATTTGCTGATAATTATAAGCCCAATATTCCTATATTAAAAAATCATTTCTGTAACTATTATACGGGTTGGGATCTGTCAGTGCGTGATACGGTGAGATTCAATCAATGGAAAAAAGATTTCGATTCACTGGTAAGTATAAATGCTTTGCCGCATTTGAATACTATGCGTTTTCCAAACGATCATACGGAAGGAATGAGAACAGGGAAACCCACACCCTTTGCATTTGCCGCAGATAATGATCTGGCGGTAGGTATGTTCCTGGATCACCTGAGTAAAAGCCCGGTATGGAAAGAGAGCGTTGTATTTATTTTGGAAGATGATGCACAAGATGGCCCCGACCATGTGGATGTACATCGCAGCCCGGTGTACATTGCAGGGCCATATGTTAAAAGGAATTTTGTGAATCATGCTCCTCATACGACATCTGGCGTTTTACGAACTATTGAATTGATATTAGGCCTTCCGCCTATGAGCCAGTATGATGCTGCTGCAATTCCATTATGGCAGTCCTTTACCTCTAAACCTGATTTTTCAGCATATGATTATTTGCCGGAAAGTGTTGATCTTAACGATAAAAATATGGCAGTAAATAAATTATCGAAACAAAGTGAAGTACTCAGTTTTTCGAGAGAGGATGAAGTGCCTGAAGCAGTATTTAATGAGATTCTTTGGAAAGGTATAAAAGGGATCAATAGCGCGGCTCCCTCGCCCCGAAGGGCAGCCTTTGTGAGAGTGAAGGAAGATGATAATTGATATGAATTGATTATAAATCATTGACCAATTTGTCAAAAGTTACCTCTTCCAAAACAGTTCTTTCAGAGGTGTTATTTTCCCAATGCCACTTCACAAGGCTTATTTTTCCATCCGCTATTTCAATCCCTGTTATGTCTGCATCGCTATAACAACAACAGCCGCTATTAAAATATGAGGGAATTAATTTTCTTCGTTTATCGCCGTTATGTGTATTTATACCGGGAATATTATTGTTAGGATGATCTGAATATAAACCCGATGCAAACACAGGTTTGTGGGTATGACCTGTTATCAACAGTAAATTTTTTTTGAAACTGCTCCATTCATACATCATGATGTTATGCCTGTCTTTCAGGTTGAAATCCTTTGCAGGCGTATTTACATTTAATTCAAGATACCTTTGTACAGGCCTCCATAAATGACTAACCAACCATGTACTGAAGGGATTATTATCACTCATCTGATCGCCCTGGTGGCCGTGGGTTAAAAATATGGAAAGGCTTTTTTGGTCAATTTTTGTCTTTAAAAGAATTCCTTCCCAAATGGGTAAAGGCAATTCAAAAATATCTTTAAACCATTTTTTAACCTCAAATTTATCTTTCCATATCAGGTCGTGGTTCCCGAAAGTTTTGTAAAATTTCTTTCCCTCATGAAATCTTGCTTCTGATTGTAATTCACGAGTATTTTTTGAAATAACCTCTTCGGGTTTATATTTCCATAATTCTTCACTATCTCCAAGATTCGCATAATGGAATTTATTGCTGAAGTAGTACTCCAGGGCAGATAAATAATTTTTTTCACTCCCAGCAAAATCATCTCCTTCATCTTTATTTCCTTTATGATGGTCGCTNNTTATCTAAATTGAAATCCGTGTCTATAACGAGACCTCGCTTGCCGGGGTTCCTGTGTAAGCTCCGTAATAATTTAGAAAGTGAATTAAACACCTTCTTTTTATTGGGTGCCGATGCTGCTGATGCAAGTCTTGTCAATAGTGGACCTAACAGTATTTTGAGAGCTTTTTTCAAAATTATTTTTAAAGAAAAGGATGTTATCCGGGTTTATGTTTTATTGCCAGCAGTGATAAATCTACTTAAAATGGGAATTCTTTGTAATTCCTTTCTTTCTACTTTAAATATAAACCAAAGGTAAAAACCAAGCAGTACGGTAGCAGATATGAAATTAACAGCGGGACCCTTGTAGAAATATATAATAACCTGATGAATAAAATAGAGCAACACGACAATTACCATAAATGCGGAAAGCTTCTTCCATGCATAAGGAATACGATATTCCTTTTGGCCCCAAACAAAAGAAATTACCATCATACTTCCATAGCAAAAGAAAGTTGCCCAGGCACAGGCCATATAACCAAAATAAGGAATAAAAGTATAGTTGATGGTAAGGGTAATTGCAGCGCCAATAAGGGTTATATAAGCCCCGACTATTGTTTTATGGGTTAGTTTGTACCAGATAGTTAGGTTGTAATAAATACCCAGGAACATATTTGCCAAAAGCAAAATAGGAACAACTTTTAAACCGGTCCAGTATAATTCATTCCGTAANNATTTCATAACTCTTGCATAAACCTTTTGAGGATTTTGTCCTTCTGCCTGTTTGAAGAAAAATGGTTCGGCGCCCATTCTGAAAGCCTGGATAAATAATGAAATTAATATAGATAATTTATAACACGCAGAGTAAATGGCTACTTGTGTTTTTGCCTCCACGACACTATCCACGGGAGCCATCCACGTTAGCATAATACGNNCCCGCAACAAGCAATGGCAAAGAATAGATCATCAAGGTACTCCAAACTTTCCTGTTGAATTTTAGTTCAAAGGAGAAAAATTCTTTGTATAAAAGCATCAAAGCAAAAAAAGAAGCGCACATGTTTGCAATAATAACATAGCCTACGCCGTAATTGGGCTTATAAAAAGTAGCCAAAAATCCATAAGGATTTTCTTTGGCAATTCTGGGACAAACAGATATTAAAAAGTAAGTAATAACAATCTGGAGAATTATGGTTGAAACCCTTATTAAGGCATATTTTCTAGGCCTTTGATCAAGACGAAGTTTAGCAAAGGGTAATGTTGACAACGTATCAAATCCAATGATTAAAGCAGTATAAATAATTAATTCGGGGTGATCATCCAATCTCAGTAAATGAGCCAGGGAAGTGCTGCCCAAAATCAGCATCGTTGTCAGAAGAAATGTGCTGCAAATGATAGAAATGGTAGCAGTACTAAAAATGTCTTTCTTATATTCATCTTTGGATGCAAAACGAAAATAAGCTGTTTCAATGCCATAGGTAAAAATTACATTCAAGAATGGAATGGCCGCATATAAAATACTCATATCCCCATAACCAGTACTTGTAAGCTTATATGTGAGGTATGGCGTTAACAAGTAAAATAAAAACCTTGCAGCAATAGAGCTCACTCCATACCACATCGTTTGTCCTGCTAATTTTTTAATGCTGCTCAATAATCGGGAAGTTTAAAAAAAATCAAATTTAACGGTATAATCTTTAATGGTTTAAACCTCGAAAATTAACGCTGCGAAAATCTTTTGCTTTTTTCAAACGTGGTGTCATTAAGTGTGTGTAAAAAATATACGATATCATTTTTTTCCCGGGTTGTAAAAGGAATTCCCTTCCTGAGCGAAGAATCCAATGTGGGACTTTGAACAATACCGCTGCTGTAATGATCTATTAAATTGTATAAGGAATATAACCTGCCATGNNGAATCTGCAGAGTTGCCGGTAATTCTCATTCTTCCGTAATCTTTAAGAAAATCACTCAAAGCGAGGCCGTTATTACGAAACGAATAATCAGTAAATAATGGTTCTCTGTGGCATGTATTGCATCTTTCCTTGAAAAGCACGTAGCCGCGTTCTTCGGTTGGATTAAATGTAGCCTCTCCTCTTTTTACCTTATCATATTTTGAATCTGATGATATCAGCGATCCTGTAAACTGCGCAAGCGCTTTCAGCATTCTTTGGCTATTGATCATGGTGCTGCCAAAAGCTGCTTTAAACATTCGAAGGTAGGAAGTGTCCTTTCTTAATTTTTGCAAAACAGAATCCACATTTTCTGCCATTTCATTTGGAGCCGTCATGGGAAATAATGCCTGCAATTCAATGTGGTTAACTCCCCCATCCCAATTATACAGTTTTGCCCAGGCCAGGTTAAATAAACCGGGAGCATTCCGGGTGGTAAACTGGTCATGAAACCCATGGCTGAGGTCGTGATCGTAGNNGTAAAATAATTTTCTTCCGAGTTGAAAACCTTCTTCTGTTAAGGGATTATTTGCAAAAATATTAGTAGGCGGATTAGGCCAGCCCTTCGGGATTTTCAATTGCAGGGGAGTGCTATGATAAGTTTCATATTGGCCAGAATCTTTTTTACCGGTCTCAAGTATAAATGCCGAAGCTGCAATAAAAAAGATGATCGATATAGAAACCTTTCTTTTCAAATTCAATCTGAAATGAGTTTTTCAATATGAAACATGTTAGCGTAATTATCACTCATACTACGTGCATTTTCACCGGGAGTGGTGATAGCCGGATTCTCAGAAAACTTAAAATCATGATTGGCATNNATCAAACCGCATCATTTTGCCTGGAAAATCCAACCGAATTTCTTTAAGCACATTGTAAGGCCCGGAAAAACTGCCAATATGATACGCTATTTTGTTATTTACAAGTTTCGAATCCGGCGAATAACCTTCCAACTTTGCCATTACATAGCCACTGTTCCAGGTCCAAAACATATCTTTTGCCGGATCGAGGTCATCCGTTTGTGCTCCGGAAACATTGTGCAGGCTATCAACCCCCAGTAAAAAATTCAAAGAATTATATTCACCGTGAGGTACTGACAATTTTATTACCTGCGTCTCAGGTATGTCTTCATCAATTAGGTGATAACTGATCTTTTCTTTGTAGTCATTATTTCCATTTTGAAGTTCTATGTTCGTGACGTAGTACCTCAGTTTCGTAATCCTGTATTTTTCTCCGGAAGAGTTTGTGTATGTTGAATCATTCAATACAATTTTCTGTCCATTTACATTGTTCTCAAAAATAATCTTAATGAATGCCAGCCTGCCCTCGCGAATTTTGTTCTTCTGTTGAAATGAGGAAAAAATGAAAAAAACAAGTGCTAACCCAAACCAACCATTTTTTTTAAAATTCATAGTCTTCATAATTCTTTATTTTTTTTCGCCCTCCTTTAATAAGACTTTTTTCTTTTTTTGAGGTAATCCTTTTCACTTTTGAAGCCTTTGTTGGTGCGGTTGGCATTCTCTTTTTCCTTTCTATTAATGCTTTATTGATTAACTGGTGGATTTTTTTTATGACTTGTTCCTTATTACCGAGTTGTGTCCTTTCTGTTCGGCTTTTTACCAGCAAAAATCCTTCATCGGTAATTTTATTGCCAAGTTTTTCAATGATAATCTTTTTTTGCTTTTCAGTTAAGATATGTGATGAAATTACATGAAACCACCCTTCTACCATTGTTTCCACCTTATTTACATTCTGACCTCCTTTGCCCCCGCTACGGGCTGTTTTAAATACCATTTCTTTCAAAATATTTACCATTATTAAAATTACGAAATTAAAAAGATGCAGCGCCCCTATGGCGTTACGAAGAATAAGTACGTAATTTGTTAATTCTTAATTTTTATAAGATCAAAAAAATTGACATTTTTGCAAACAACAACTAATAAATGAAGTTAAAAGGTATCTACAGTTCGTTATGTGAAAGGAAATTTAGCGGGAAGAAGTCATTTGCAGTATTGATTGATCCGGATAAGGTGGATAATGGTAAAATGCTGCAATTAATTAAACTTGGAACTGCTGCGAAAATCGATTATTTTTTAGTTGGCGGAAGTCTTGTTGTTTCCAACTATATTGATGAGTGTGTTCAACTTATAAAAAAGCATTGTTCCATTCCGACTATACTTTTCCCGGGTAGCGCTAACCAGGTTTCTAATAATGCAGATGCATTGCTTTATTTGTCTTTAATCAGTGGGCGAAATGCTGATTTGCTTATAGGACAGCATGTTGTGAGCGCCCCGGTAATCAGACAAAGTGGTCTTGAAATCATGAGTACCGGCTATATGGTCATTGATGGAGGTGCACTAACTACTGTTTCGTATATT
>PKYU01000609.1 GCA_003132765.1 Chitinophagaceae bacterium
TTGAGTAAATGCATGACAAAAAGCTAAATTCTTGTCTTGTGTTTTAATAATACATGACAAAAAACTCAATTCTTGTCCTTTGATTTCAAAACATATGACAAAAAATGGAAAATAAACTTTTTCAAAGATTTTGGATTGTATCAACCAAATCCCCTTTCCTTTGTTATTAAGCCAACAATCATTATGAGCAAAGTTTACAATTTAAAGAAAGTGCAGGTATTACCCACCACACTTGAAAAAGCCTGGGATTTTTTTTCGTCACCGAAAAACTTAAAAACTATTACCCCGCCACATCTTGGTTTCCGGATATTATCAGAAAAATTTGGAGAGAAAATGTATGCAGGTCAATTAATAGAATATACCGTAAAGCCTTTGTTGAGCATTCCATTTTACTGGATGACGGAAATTACCCAGGTGGAACCCATGAAATTTTTTATAGATGAACAACGCTTTGGCCCTTATTCATTCTGGCATCATCAACATCATTTTAAGCAAATAGATGGCGGAATAGAAATGACTGATATAGTTCATTATAAAATACCCTTTTGGTTCCTTGGAGATATTGCCAACACTATTTTGGTAAAATCTGAATTGGAAAGGATTTTTGATTTCAGGAAAGAAGTAGCAGATAAAACTTTTGGAAGTAATTGAATAAAAATATAAAACCTGTAATTGAAGACTTAACAAGTTATTACCCACTCCAAAGTCGAGAGCTTACCTCCCAAACATCTTTTCCAATTCATCTTTCTTAAATTCTAAAAAGACAGGTTTGCCATTTGGCGTTGTATTGGATATTTCGCAGCCAAATAATTCCTCAACCAGCGATGCTATTTCTTTCTTATTGAGTATGGTACCAGCTTTCACTGATTGCTGCCATGCCATAGAACGCAACAGTTTTTCTCTTTTACTGAAACTAACGTCCATGCTGAAGTGCTTATATTGTTCAAGCATTTTTTCTAAAGCAGCTTTTTCGTTTCCTTCAGTTACGTCTGCAGGCGAACCCTGAATTACAAAAGTATTCTTGCCAAAAGTTTCTACCTGGTAACCCAACAGATGTAAATCGGGGAGCAATTCATTTATTAATACGGCATCTGCAGGATTAACCTCCAGTGTTACCGGAAAGAGGCTTCTCTGTATTGCAATAGGCTTGCCTTTCATAGCATTTACAAATCGTTCGTACAATATCCGCTCATGGGCATTTTGCTGGTGAATTACTATAAACCCATTTTCATTTTCAGCAATAATGAAAGTTTTGTGAAGCTGGATAAATTCTTCTGAAGAAGGGCTCTTATTCGTTTTTGACTGGTATAATTCTTTTCTAAATGTTGAAAAAGAATTTTCTTCATTTTGTTCAATCGCAGGGGATACACTTTTTTCTGCTTTATCATGAATGACTTTTTGAACCTCAGGAAAAACAGTTTCCCAATATTCAAGGTCACTTTTTTTATTGATGAAATGCGCCTGGTTTTTTTGCGTAAATGTTTTGTACAAGGAAGTAGCCGCCGCTGAATTTTGCTTATCAGGGGTGAAAGGTTTACTAACAGCATCCGTTTGTTGGATAGACGCATCAAGTTCAAAATCCAAAGTAGGGGTTACACTATATTGTGCCAGCGCATGTTTAACTGCAGATTCTACGAAAGCGTAAATAATTTTTTCATCCTCAAATTTAATTTCCTGCTTGGTAGGATGCACGTTTATATCAAGCCTCGAAGGATCTAAATCAATAAACAAAGTATACATAGGGAAACTATCTTTCGCTATCATATCACTAAATGCATTCATTACAGCATGATTGAGATAGGCGCTTTTAATAAAGCGATTGTTTACAAAAAAATATTGATCCCCCCTCGTTTTCTTGGCCGTTTCAGGCTTACCTACAAAGCCATAAATATTAAGATAATCAGTTTCTTCCTTTACACTTACTAGGTTGGCATTGTAGTTATTTCCCAATATCTGGATGAGCCTTTGTTTAAGGGAACTCTTTTCCAAATGGAAAACCTCCTGGCCATTGGATGAAAGCGAAAAAAATATGCTGGGAAAAGCCATTGCTACCCGAATAAATTCATCCATTATATGCCTTAATTCTGATGCATTACTTTTCAAAAAATTTCTTCTTGCCGGTACATTGAAGAATAAATTCTTCATGGAAATATTCGTTCCTTCAGCAGTGGCTACTGGTTCCTGGGAAATCACGACACTGTTTTCTATTTCAATATAAGTACCTACCTCTTCGCCTGCTTTTTTGGTTTTCAGTTCCACTTGCGAGACACCCGCAATACTGGCTAGCGCTTCTCCGCGAAAACCCATAGTTTTTATATGAAAAAGGTCGTCTATATTTTGAATTTTAGAAGTGGCATGGCGTTCGAAGCACATTCTTGCATCTGTTTCACTCATGCCATTTCCGTTATCAATAACTTGTATTAAGGCTTTCCCGGCATCATTTACAAAAAGCTGGATTTCTGTAGCGCCGGCATCTACAGCATTTTCAAGCAATTCCTTTACGGCGCTTGCGGGCCGCTGGATCACTTCTCCGGCCGCTATCTGGTTAGCAATGTTTTCGGGTAATAAATTGATAATATCAGCCAAGGGTTTTCCTTTTTTTAATCGGTAAAATTAGCGAATTTCATTGTCTTTTTGTGGTCAGTTCAAAAGGCATAATTGTTTACCTTGTGCTATTTTCAAAATATATTTTCCCTGATGAAAAAAATTTCCTTTATCACACTTCTTTTTCTTACTATCCATATCAACACATTTTCACAAGTACGACAAAACTTACCTGCCAAACACTGGGCCGACAGCGTTTTCAATACCTTAAATGATGATCAACGAATTGCCCAGTTAATGGTTTTAAGGGAAAGCACCTTTTCTCCCGAAGGGCCTGTTTACCATGATTCTTTGATTGCTGATGCTATAACAAAATATAATATCGGCGGCATAGTTCTTTTCCAGGGCACTCCTGTAAAACAAGCCAATTTTATCAACTATTTCCAAACCATTGCCAAAACACCACTGATGGATTGCATTGATGCGGAATGGGGACTGGGCATGCGTATGGATAGTGTACTACCACTGAATCACCAAATGATGTTGGGCGCTGTAAATGATACTTCAATAATTGCCGCTTATGGTAAACTGGTTGGTGAGCAATGCAAAAGGGAGGGTATACAGGTAAATTTTGCACCGGTGGTGGATATTAATAACAATCCGAACAATCCGGTTATTAATGACCGTTCCTTTGGAGAAGATAAATATAAAGTGGCCTTGTATGGTGTTACATATATGAAAGCAATGCAAAGCGAAGGAGTGCTGGCTTGTGCCAAACATTTTCCCGGCCATGGTGATGTTTCTGTGGACTCACACCTCGACCTTCCGGTTATAAATAAAAGCATGAAACAATTGGATTCTCTTGAATTATATCCTTTTAAAAAAATGTTTGCCGCCGGCGTAGGAAGTGTAATGATTGCTCATTTGTATATCCCAGCTATTGATTCCACAGTCAATACAGCAACTTCATTGTCCAAAAAAAATGTAACGGGTTTACTGAGAAATANNAGAAATAAATTGCATTTTAATGGACTCACTTTTACGGATGCCTTAGATATGAAAGGAGTTGCCAAATATTTTCCAGGTGGTGATATTGCAGTACAGTCATTAATTGCGGGCAATGATATGCTTTGCCTTCCCGGCGATGTTGCCACTTCTATTGCTAAGATTAAAGAAGCAATTGACAGCAATAAGTTAAGCTGGAAAGATATTGAAGCCAAGTGTAAAAAAGTACTAGAATATAAGTACCTGTATGGAGTGGCCAGTGTGCAACCGGTAAATATTGATAAACTTACTAATGATTTAAATGCAGGCGCAGCCGACATGTGGAAGCTGGTAGCTGACAATGCTATCACCTTATTAAGTAACAAGGATAAAGATTTTTTTCCTTTATCACCATTTGGTTCTGCAAAAAATATAGCCTATGTAGGAATAGGTATCGACAGTGCAAACGCTTTTGCGCAAAGGATGAAAGATGATTATAATGCAGATGCATTTTATTTTGGCTATAAAGATGATTCTTCAAAAATTTTATCCGTAACTGAATCGCTCAGAAATAATTACAAATTTGTTGTAATAGGCATTCATAATTATAAAAGATATCCGGCAAATAATTTTGGAATAACTACTAAAGCATTAGACCTTATTCATACCATTCAGCAAAATAATATAGCTATCATTTTTGATTTTGGAAATCCATATGCGCTAAAGAACTTTTGCAATGCACCTAATTTAGTTGCCTGCTATGAAGATGATTCTATTACTCAGCATTCCGCTGTTGATTTATTGGAAGGGAAAATATTTGCAAAGGGAACCTTACCTGTATCTGTATGCGAAAATTATAAGTATGGCAGCGGCATTATTGATGGAAACATGGCGCTGCCCTTTGCTGAGCCCGCAACGGTAGGGCTAAATGCTGAAAAGCTTTCTATAATAGATAGTATTGCCAATAATGGAATCGCGGAAGGCGCCTATCCTGGATGTGTTGTGTTGGTAACCAAAGATGGAAAAATTGTTTTCGATAAAGCATATGGAAAATATAATTACGATACACCACAGCCAGCAAATCTGAATACCATATACGATATGGCTTCCGTAACGAAAGTTTGTGCTACTCTTCTTTCAGTAATGAGGTTGTACGATGGAGGAAAAATTAAGCTCAATGCAACCTTAGGAACTTATCTCCCCTGGGTGAGAAAAAGTAATAAGGCCCACCTGAAGATCAGNNGATCAGAAATATCTTATTGCACCAGGCCGGACTGGTGGCGTTCATTCCATTTTATAAGAATAGTATAGATCCGGTAACTGGCGAACCATCACCAAGAGTTTTTTCCCATGTAAAAAAAGATTCTTTCAACATCAGGGTAGCCCAGGATTTGTACCTCAGAAATGATTATAGAGACACGATGTATAAAATAATTCTGGAGAGTAAGCTGGGGCCTGCCAATAAATATGTGTATAGCGATAATGATTTTATTTTTTTAGGAAAAATAGTGGAGGCAATCTCCGGAATGACGCTGGATAAATATGCGGATAAATATTTTTATAAGCCAATGGGCCTTACTTCTACCGGATTTTTGCCTCGTGAAAAGTTTGATACCAACAGGGTTGCCCCAACAGAATATGAAAAACAATTCCGTATGCAACATCTGCATGCAGATGTACATGACCCTGGTTCGGCTATGTTTGGCGAAGTGGCGGGGCATGCAGGTTTATTCAGTGATGCAGATAACCTTGCGTCTATTATGCAAATGCTGCTGAATGGAGGTACATTTAAGGAGAAGCGTTATATTAAGGCTTCTACAATTAAATTATTTTCAGCTTATCATAGTCCCATAAGCAGGCGTGGGTATGGTTTTGACAAACCTGAAAAAGATAATGCAACCAGGAAAGAACCTTATCCCGCAAAATCAGCTTCTCCGCTTACTATCGGCCATACCGGCTATACCGGCACTGCCGTCTGGGCCGACCCGAAATATAAAATCGTATTTATATTTTTAAGTAATCGTGTAAATCCTGATGGAGGAGATAACTTGAAATTGCTGCACATGAATATCCGTGACAAAATTCAGGAGGCAATTTATGATGCGATGAAAAAGTAGTTTATCTCACAAAGAACACAAGGAATTTTCATATCGGTTTGAATTATTTTGAAAAGTTTGTTGATATTACTTTTCTTACGCCGAAACGCTAAAGTCACCAAGGTTTTTTATTGATGTTCTTAGTGCCTTTGTGGGAAATGTTTTCTAACAAACTTTCAATTCTATTTATTTTTGTTATTTACCTTTAAGAAGAAAAACGATTGCTCAATTCATAAAACTTTCTAATATGGAATATCCTTTTCAAATTAATAGCCTTGAGGAATACCAAGAACACTATAAAAAAAGTGTAGATGATCCTGACTCCTTCTGGGGAAATGTTGCTGATAATTTTTACTGGCGCAAAAAATGGGACAAAGTACTGGAGTGGAATTTTAAAGAACCAAAAATTGAATGGTTTAAAGGAGCTAAACTGAATATCACTGAAAATTGTATCGACCGCCATTTGGAAACAATGGGCGAAAAACCTGCTATTATTTGGGAGCCTAATAATCCTGATGAAAGAACAAGGGTAGTTACTTATTCTAGGCTACATAAAAGAGTTTGCCAGTTTGCACAAGTATTAATAAATAACGGTGTTAAGAAAGGAGACCGTGTTTGTATTTATATGGGGATGGTTCCCGAACTGGCTTATGCCGTTTTAGGTTGCGCTAGGATCGGCGCTATTCATAGCGTAATTTTTGGAGGTTTTTCAGCTCAAAGTATTGCAGACCGATTAATTGATGCGAATGCAGAATTTATTGTAACCTGCGATGGCGCTTTTCGCGGCGGTAAAGCCATAACCTTAAAAAGTATCATTGATGATGCATTAATTGGTAACCGCACCGTAAAAAAAGTGATCGTGTACACAAGAACAAGAACACCGGTTTCAATGCTGAAAGGAAGAGATGTTTGGTGGGAAGATGAGATGGAATATGCTTTATCTCAGATTGAAAAAAATAATATAGTCACGATGCCGGCAACGGAAATGGATGCAGAAGATCCGTTATTCATTTTATATACTTCAGGTTCTACAGGTAAACCAAAAGGCGTAGTGCATACATGCGGCGGTTATATGGTTTGGACAGCATACACCTTTGTAAATGTATTCCAATATAAACCAGGCGAAGTACATTTTTGCACTGCAGATATTGGTTGGATTACCGGTCATAGTTATATCGTATATGGTCCGTTGGCAGCAGG
>PKYU01000357.1 GCA_003132765.1 Chitinophagaceae bacterium
GTCTTGTTAAGTTAAGATGAAATTCTTTGAAAATATTGCTGGATAAGGATTTGAAGGGAGTTGCAGATTCAAACGATTTGAAACGATTTGAAGTTTTTGATTTATACTTATATGTAATTCAAGAACTTATGAATCAAGGAAAATATGTTTTTGCTCAATTAATTGAGTTTTTATCACACAATGATTTTTATCTCGAGTGTAGCTAAATATCAAGGCAACCACAGAGTAAAAACTTTTACTTGCTGGCATCAATTGCTTTACATACATGGTCTTTGATCAACTGTCAAATCGTGAAAGCCTAAGCGATTTAATAATTTGCCTTCAATCACAACAAAATAAATCTTATCACTTTGGCATGGGCAAAGGGACTTCGAAAGCGAACCTGGCAAAAGCAAATGAGAACAGGGACTATCGGATCTACGAAAGCTATGCTGCAATCTTAGTTTCCCAAGCTCAAAAGCTTTCTATGGGCAACAGCTCATTTGAGCTTCCAATCAATGCACCTGTGTATACGATAGATGCCACTGTTATATACCTATGTCTAAATGTGTTCTGATGGGCTAAATTTAGACAGCACAAAGGCGCAATAAAATTGCATACCATGCTCGATATAAAAACCAATATCCCCACATTCATCTATATCAGTGAAGGCTCTGTCCATGATGTGAACGCATTAGATATCTTCCTTATGGAAGCTGGTAGNNGAGGGTTACATCGATTTTAAGCGATTGTACCGCATCCATGATTCAGGAGCTTATTTTGTTACCAGGGCCAAAAATAATTTTAAGTTCGTCAGGGTATCCTCACGCTGCGTAGATAAAAGCACCGGAATGAAATGTGACCAAACCGTGCGATTGAGAAATCATCAGGTAGCATTATCTTATCCTGAGCTGATAAGACGGATAAAATATTATGATATAGAAACTGATAACGAATTTGTATTCATGACAAACAATTTTGAATTAAGCCCTATAGAGATTGCACGCTTATATAAATATAGATGGATGATCGAACTTTTTTTTAAATGGATCAAACAACATTTAAAAGTAAAAGCTTTTTGGGGCTATAGCATGAATGCTGTCAAAACACAAATCTATATCGCAATGATAACATACTTAATGGTTGCCATTGTGAAACATCAAATGAAACTGAAACAATCGCAGTATGAAGTGTTACAAATATTAAGCATATCGCTACTATGCAAAACACCGCTAAATGAACTATTTTCAAACTCTGATCCGCAATATGTCAAAGAACTAGAATCTAATCAATTGAATATGTTTACTCTATAACAAGACGCTCATGATAAGAAGTTAATAATCATCTTTCTAATTATAAATTCCCCCTTTCCGCTTGCTCCCATTCTATTGCCTCAAACAATGCCTTAAAATTTCCTTTCCCAAAACTTTGAGCTCCTTTGCGCTGAATTATCTCAAAGAATAAGGTTGGCCTGTCCTCAACAGGTTTGGAAAATATTTGCAAAAGATACCCTTCATTATCCCTGTCTATCAGAATTCCCAATTCGCTCAATGGCTTGAGATCCTCGTCAATGTGGCCTACCCTATCCAAAACATCAGCATAATAACTGGCAGGTATTTTCAAAAATTCAATTCCCCTATCCTTCAATTGGGTGACTGTATTGATGATATTATTGGTGGCAATAGCAATATGTTGGCAACCTTCTCCATTATAGAAATCCAGGTATTCTTCCACCTGGCTTTTCTTCTTTCCTTCAGCGGGTTCATTTATGGGAAACTTAACATAACCATTGCCATTACTCATTACCTTACTCATGAGCGCGGAATATTCTGTAGAAATATCTTTATCGTCAAAGCTGAGAATATTTCTAAACCCCATCACTTCCTCATAAAATTTCACCCATTTATTCATCTGGTTCCATCCTACATTTCCTACGCAATGGTCCACATATAGCAGCCCTGTTTCAGGAGGATTGTAGGCGCTTTCCCATTTGCGATAGCCCGGCATAAAAGCTCCCCGATAATTTTTTCTTTCAATAAATAAATGAACCGTTTCGCCGTAAGTATGGATGCCACTCATAACTACTTCACCAAACTCATCTTTTAATGTTAAAGGTTCCATGTAGCTCCTGCCTCCTCTTTTGGTGGTTTCTTTCCAGGCATTTTTAGCATCATCCACCTTTAATGCAAGAATTTTTACGCCATCGCCATGCTTATTAATGTGATCTGCAATTTCATTGCCTTTTTGTAAAGGAGTTGTCAAAACAAATGTGAGTTTATTTTGCCTCAATACATAACTTGCTTTATCTTTTAGTCCGGTTTCCGGACCTGCATAAGCAAGAGACTGAAAGCCAAATGCAGTTTTATAATAATGGGCAGCCTGCTTTGCATTTCCTACATAAAATTCCACATATTCTGTTCCCTGCAAAGGCAAAAAATCATTTTGTATTTTATCATTTTTCAAATGCGCAATCGTTGATGTTTTCATGATAAGATGGTTTTATGCAAAGGTAAAAAAATTAAACCATCGCATTTTCCTCAAAGCTGCTTTGCCAAATCCCGGTTAAGTTTGAAAAATTTTAATATATAAGGAACAATTATCTTGCATAAAATATTCCGATGTTGAAAATTGGTATTTTAGGCGGGGGGCAGCTGGGAAGAATGTTATTACAGGCCGGGGCAAATTACCCTGCTGAAACTTTTGTAATGGAAAATGATACGGAATGCCCGGCTGCGCATTTGTGTCATCATTTTATAAAGGGAAATATTACAGATTTTGAAGACGTCTACAATTTTGGTAAAAATTTAGACGCCCTTACTATAGAAATTGAATCTGTAAATGTTGAAGCCCTTCAAAAACTTGAAGAAGAAGGAAAAAAAATTTTTCCTCGTCCTTCGGCATTGGCAATCATCAAAAACAAAATTTTACAAAAGCAATTTTATGCTTCCATTGAGGTGCCGACTTCGTCTTTTGTAATTACAGAAAACAAGACGGAGATAGATAATCATCTTCATCTTTTACCTGCAGTACATAAAATTGCCATGGGCGGATATGACGGTCGCGGAGTAGCTATCATAAAAGATCCCAAGGAAATCATGAATGGATTTGATGCGCCATCAGTTTTGGAAAAACTTATAAGTATTAAAAAAGAGATATCTCTTATTGTTGCCATCAACCAAGCAGGTGAAACTGCCTTTTACCCTCCCGTTGAAATGATTTTCAATAAAGATTTCAATTTACTTCAATACCAGCTTTGCCCTGCATCCATAAGCGAAAAAGCTTTATGGAAAGCAGAAGCCATTGCACTAACAGTAGTGAAGAATCTGAATAGCCCGGGAATTTTTGCAGTGGAAATGTTTATAGACTTTGAAGATAATGTTTGGGTAAATGAAACAGCGCCTAGGGTTCATAACAGCGGTCATCATACAATTGAAGCAAGTTATTGTTCCCAATTTGATATGCTCTGGAGGATATTATTAAATTATCCTCTGGGTAATACAAGAGCCATCATGGCTTCTGCAATGGTAAACATCATTGGTGCGGAGGGATTTTCCGGAGATGTAAAATATGAGGGACTTGAAGAGGTTCTTACCATTGATAATGCATTTGTACACTTATATGGGAAAAAACAAACACGACCCGGCAGGAAAATGGGCCATGTAACTATTATCAGCAACAGCACACAGGATCTTATTCACAAAGCCAATATTATAAACAGAACCCTGGTATCGAGAACTTAACCGCAAATACCTTAAAACTTCAATTGATTAATCAGGCGTTTCAATTCTATTTCCGAAGATTTCACCGCATAGCTCAGGTTAATTAAAGTATAGGTTGCGTTCTGATAACTTTGTTCGGCCTGTATCAAATCTATAATGGTTGCATTGCGCAACTGAAACCTTTGTAAGACGAGGTCTATTAATTTTGACGCCAGGTCCACATTTACTTTTTGTGAATCCAGTTGCTGAATGGAAGAAATGTAAGACTGGTACATTTGCACAGCATGTGCGGCATAATTCCGGATGACAATATTCTTCTGCAGGTTGGCATTTTGCACGTTAATCTCCGCAACCTGCTGTTGCCTTTTATACGCAGATCCATTATATATCGGTATCCCAAGAGTTAATCCCACAAATGGCCCGTTGCCCCTGTTTAATAAAACATTTCCTGCTGAGGTTTGGGAGCGGTTGAAATTATATCCTCCGGTACCTTCCAGGGATGGATAGCGTTGCGCAGCAGTCTCTTTCACAATAAGTTCATTAATCCTTATTTGATTTTCGGCAGATAAAATATCAGCGTTGCGGTTTAAATTATCCAGTATATCACCTAAAATGATTGTATTATCAATGCTGATAGAATCATCAATCCTTATTGAAGAATCCGGTCTTAAATTCATTAACAATAATAGCCCGGTTTTTGCCTGGTCAACTACAAGTAATTGGGCCTCCTTTTGCTGAATCAATGCATTCAAATTTATNNCTTTTATTTGGGATTGAAAAAGATCGGCATTATTGGCCATACCAACACTTTGCTGGGTTTTCACGATATTTAATTGTTGTTGGGCTACCACAATAGATTTATCCAAAGATTTGATGTAAGCCTGTTGCCGTACTATATCATAATAACTAATCATTACAGATGCCATAGTATTCTGAACCTGGGAATTGAGATATTGTTCGCTCTGCTGTTCCAATTGTTCCAGCCTCTTTTTGGTGGCCATCACTCTTAACCCGTTATACAAAAGAATACCGGTAGTAATATTTGAAGTATAAATATTGCCAACAGCTCCATTTCTTTTTATGATGGTTCCTGAATTTAATTCCTGGTTTACATTGGTGGTTTGCTCTATATCTGACGCAGTGGCTGTAATAACTGGTAGGCCTCCCGCAACTCCAATATTGTTATTGATCCTTCCTATTTCAACATTGTTCTTTGCCAGTTGCAGATCAAGGCTTTTTTTTAAGGCGATATTAATAGCATCCTGCAATGAAAGTGACTGGCAAAATGCCGGGAGATGTGAAGTAAGAATGCTCAGTATAAAAAGTATTTTTTTCATTAATAATTTTTATCAGATTTTACCGGTATCGGGATCTGCAAATTGTTTATCTTTTTCTGATTCAGTAATATGTCTTCCGGAAATGTATGTATAAACAGCAGGGATCACGAATAAAGTAAATATCAAGGAGAACAAAATTCCACCTACCACGACAATTCCCAGAGGAACACGACTCGCTGAAGAAGCTCCAAGCCCAAGAGCTATCGGTAAGGCACCTAAAGATGTAGCAAGACTTGTCATTAAGATTGGCCGCAACCGGTAAGTGGAGGCATTTACTACTGCTTCCATTTTTTCCATGCCCTGCCTTCTGCGCTGGTTAGCAAATTCCACAATTAATATCCCGTTTTTTGTAACAAGACCAATAAGCATGATCATTCCTATTTCACTGAATATATTCAGGGTTTGTTTAAAAGCCCACAAACTTAATAAGGCGCCGGCTAAGGCAAGAGGCACGGTAAGCATTATGGTAAATGGATCCAGGAAACTTTCGAATTGTGCAGATAATACCAGGAAGATCAAAATAAGCGCAAGGACAAATGCAAACATAATATTTGATGAACTTTCCGCATAATCCCTGGAAGGACCTGTTAATGCTGTTTGATAACTTTGATCAAGTAACCTGTCGGATATTTTTTGCATTGCTTTAATTCCATCACCTATTGTATAACCTTGTGCTAGAGATGCCGAAATTGTTGCAGCTTTATACCGGTTAAAATGGTATAAAGTGGCCGGGCTTGAACTTTCCTTTGTTTGTACGACAGCTGATAAAGGAATACTCTGTCCGAGGTTATTCTTCACATATAATTTTGAAATATCTTCGGGCTTATTGCGATCATTTCTTTCCACCTGAGCTATAACTGAATACTGAAAACCGTTTTGAATAAAATAAGCAAGTCTTCCCCCGCTGAACGCCGATTGCAAAGCTGATATAACATCCTGGGTAGATAAACCAAGGTCCTTAATTTTCATCCTATCCACGGTTAATTGCAGTTCGGGAGTATNNGAATTTGAGATCTACGTCTAAGTTTGAAAATGTTTTATCCTTTTTAGCCTCTTCCAGGAATTTCGGAATCATGGTCCTCAGTTTATCCAAGTTTTGGTTTTCAATAATAAATTGTACTGGTAAACCACCGCGGTTACCCCCGGCCGATATCGTTTGTTCCTGGGCTGCGAATATCCTTGCATTGTTAAACTGGATCAATTTTCTTTGAAGGTCGTTTGCAATCTGGTCTTGTGTTCTTTTGCGTTCATTAGGTGATACCAGTCCAATTCTTGGCTGGGCGGTGTTAGTACTATTACCAGCCGGTGTGCGGGCAAATACGAAATCACGTTCAGGAACAGAATCATACAAATAATTTGCAATCTGATCTGTAATATTGCTCATAGCATTAAAGCTGGTTCCTTCCGGAGCCGTGACGGTAAAACGCACGCTGCTTCTGTCCTCTATTGGGGCAAGTTCGCTTTTCAGACTGTTGAAAAAAACAATAATCAAAATGGCGCATACTCCTATTATTACCCATGCCATCCAGCGAACCTTCATGAATGATTGCAAAAGGCTGTGATAACCATTTTCCATTCCACGGAAGAATGGCTCAGTTTTAACATAAAACCAGCCATGGCCTGCTTTTTTTCTGTTTAAATAAACATTAAGGACCGGCGTAATAGTAAGCGATACGAATNNCCGCAGCCAACGTTACACCAAATTCACGGAAAAGCCTTCCGACAAATCCCTTCAAAAATATAACCGGGAGAAATACAATAGCCAAAGTGATGGAGGTAGAAATAACCGCAAAAAATATTTCTTTGCTTCCAAGTAATGCTGCCCGTTTTATGGGTAATCCGCTTTCCAGTTTTCTGAAAACATTTTCTGTGACTACAATTCCGTCATCAACCACCAGGCCTGTCGCCAAAACAATGGCAAGCAGGGTTAGAATATTGATCGTAAAACCCGCCAGGTACATGATGAAAAATGTGGAAATAAGAGAAATCGGGAT
>PKYU01000577.1 GCA_003132765.1 Chitinophagaceae bacterium
TCCTGCTTCCATTTAATAATGCCACCCTTTAGACTCAAAACTTTTTTGGATGCGCCGAAAACTGATTTCAATTGTTTTGCAGCGTGGAGGCTCCGGTTACCCGTTTGGCAAATTATCACCACCGTATCAGATTTTATTAATGAACTCATTCCCGGAAGTTCTTTTAAAGGAATTCGAAAAGTGGTAAATTCTTCAATTTCCGGCATTTCGTTAATATTCCTGACATCGATTATATCTATTTTTCGTTGTGAAAGCAGTTCATCAAAAGCGTGATGATCTATTTCCAATTCTGAATTCGTTGAGCTGCACAGCCATTCATAATCTGTTTTTCTGAAGGCATCTTCGTCTGCAGGAATCAAAGACCTGGTTCCCGGCCTAACTGATAATCCCAGTTCATATAATTCATTATTCAGGGCATTAAACGTTATTATACGATTAATCAAAGGCTGGCCTATCCCGGCTATCAGTTTAATGGTTTCATTGGCTTGCATGGTGCCGATGATGCCGGGTAATACTCCCAATACCCCTGCTTCTGCGCAATTTGGAACTTCATCTTCTTTTGGCGGATTGGGAAAGAGGTCACGATAATTTACCGGTTCACTTACAATATTTTTTCTATAATTTAAAATAGCAATCTGACCCTGGAATTGAGAAACTGATCCATGAATAATGGGCTTGTTTAATATTACACAGGCATCGTTTATCATATACCGGGTAGCAAAATTATCGGAACCATCAATAATGATATCATATTCATTGATTATTCCAAAAGCATTTTGATTATTAAGTCTTTCACAGTAGGTGTTAATGGTTATTTCAGGATTTAATTGTCGTAATTTTTCAGCTGCTTTTTCGGCCTTGGGAAAACCTATATCATGTACGGAATACAAAATCTGCCTGTGTAGATTAGATAAATCTACAATATCTCCATCTATAATTCCTAATGTTCCAACACCTGCAGCTGCGAGGTATTGCAAAGCAGGGCACCCTAAACCACCTGCTCCAACTACCAATACTTTTGCGCTAAACAGTTTTTGTTGCCCCGCTTCTCCAAAATCCTTCAGGATGATCTGGCGGTGATAACGGTCGTATGATGGTAGATTATTCATTTTATCCTCCGGAAAATGGCGGCAATAATGCTATCGTGCTTTTATCTGCTAAAAGAGTATTTACTGTAATTAATTTTTTATTTACTGCTATCATAAATTTTGATTCGCGAAAGGCCGGATACGTGTTATATAAAGTTTCCATTAAACTATCAGTGTCTGCAATATTTTCCAGCACAAGATTTTCTGTAATCAAATCAGCAAGTTGTCCAAAAACAATGACACTTATTTTCATAATAATAACATAGCTGCACAAAGGTAGCAATACAAAGCGTTTTCATTTTATCCGCCTGAGAATAATAATTTATAGACAGCCAACATCAATACAACAGCGAGGAGATATTTTAACAGAGTTTGATTAAATTTCATAGAACCAAAATAAGATCCGCAAATTCCTCCTGCAAATGCTACCGCAACATAAGCATACATATCAGGGCTGAAATGAATTCCTTTTGTGAACTGACCTGCCAATCCGGATATTGAATTTACAAAAATAAAAAGTGCGCTGATACCGGCAGCTCTTTTCATATCTGCCCATTTTAATAACAATATTACCGGAGAAAGAATTATGCCACCTCCTATCCCTATCATGCCGGAAAGTAACCCGATAGAACCCCCAATCAAAAAAGATAATCCAATATTTGATTGCCTTAAATCCTTAACTGATATATTTCTGAAAAACAGAAACCGGATTATGGGAATAAGTAGTAATATGCCCAGTATTTTTTTGTAAGTGAATGGATCTACCGTAATCATTCCCCCAACAAAAGCCATAGGAACCGAGGCTATTGCAAAGGGTAAAAATATTTTCCAGTCAAAATGTTTCCCTCTATAGAACTGGATAAATGATGTGAGAGAAACAAATAAATTTAAAGTGAGCGCTGTTGGCTTCATTACATCCGGAGCAATGCTAAACAGAGCCATCAGGGCGAGATAGCCACTGGCTCCGCCGTGGCCAACCGATGAATATAAAAATGCTACCAGAAATAATAAACCATAAAAAAGGATCACACTTTCCATAGATACAAATTAAACAGGAATTAAGTGGATAGTAACCATTTCTCCTTTCTCACAATTCATTACATCTTCATCTATTTGGACAAGGCAATTGGCCTTCGCAAAAGAGCTGAGCCGGAAGGATTCCTGTGCAGGAAGGACTTCTACATCCTTACCGTTATAAAAGCCATTTAGAAAATTAGTAAGCATTACAGTTTTGCTAAATGGTTTCACCAGTGGCGCCTGAATGACTCGTAATGTTATATTCTTTCTGGTAAAAATTTCCAGAGCTATCAATACATATTCATAAAAGCNNGAATTTTCCCAAAATATAATGGTTTACCGGGCCTTTGCTTTATCTTATGGAAGAGTTTTGAAACACCACAATTATCGGCTGCCTGTAATACAAAATCATATTCCCCTGCACTTATTCCTCCTGAAAGCAAGACTAGATCGCTGTACTCTAATGCGCTTTTTAGAACGCGGGTTACAATAGAAATATCGTCATCGGCGTGAAAGATTTTAGCANNTCGTATACCTGGCCAAAGTGTAATGGTTTTCCAGGTTCCTGCAGTTCTTTTCCCGTTATAATAACGCTAATGGATGGATGGGGAAAAACTAGTACTTCAGCAATTCCTATTCCAGCGAGAAATCCAATAGATGCCGGAGAAAGCAATGAATTTTTTTCCAGTGCAGGAGTTCCTTTACGTATTTCAGATCCCTTAAGCCGCACATTTGCTCCTGCCTGCAAATTTTCGTCGGTTATAACTAATAATTTTTCACCAGACTGCCCCTTCTTTATTTGAGTCTTTTCCTGCATGATCACCGTATCCGCTACTTCAGGAAGCGGGGCGCCTGTAAAAATTCGTGTGGCTTTCCCGGGTGCTAAAATCATTTTTTCAGTAACGCCGGCTGCCATTTCTCCTTCTATAACCAAAGGGTTTTCTTTTTTCCAATCCTCAAACCGAAAAGCATACCCATCCATTGAAGATTGCGGAAATGGCGGAAAATCTGCGTTTGAATAAATATCTTCAGCGAGTATTTTACCAGCTGCTTCAGAAATCGAAACTTTCACTGGTTTCAGCGGATGCGCATTGCCTTCAATTATTTTCTTTGCTTCAGCTACTGATATCATGAATGGTTCTAATAATAATTTTTAAAAAGGATAATCTGTAAAATTTGGTGAATGTCTTATCCTCCTATAGTTATCATGCTCCGGTTGTGAATATCTTCTGCATGTATAAGTTCAAAGTCGGGCGTGAACTGGCCGCCTAATTCTTTAGCCTTTTTTTGAATTCCGGAATGAATAAGTGGCAAAATTTCCCTGCCTTCCCTAAGAGCAGTTAAGAGATCGATTTCATCTTTAGAGAAAAGACAATTTTTCATTTTACCGTCTGCTGTCAATCGGATCCTGTTGCAATCACCACAAAAATTGGCACTCATGGTGCTGATAATAGCAAACGTTCCTGCATGGCCCGGAACCATATATTTTTTAGCGGTATCATGCACTTCATCTTTCAATCTTATGAATGAATACTTTTCTTCAATTACATCCAGCATCTGTTGCATGGTAAACACTTTATTACTGGTCCATCGGTTACCACTAAAGGGCATAAATTCTATGAAGCGAACATGAACGGGGGTAAATTTTGTCCATTCAATAAAATCATTGATCTCGTTATCATTCAAACCACTCATGACCACTACATTTAGCTTTACGTGGAAATCCTTTTTTAAAAGCAGTTCTATATTCTTCATCACCTGGTCAAACTGGTTGCGCCTTGTTACCAATTGAAATTTTTCCGCTTTTAAAGTATCCAGGCTGATATTTAGTGAACGAACATTTGCCTCTTCAAGAATCCCGGTAAATTCGTGTAATCTTGTACCGTTAGTGGTCAGCGTGAGTGTTACCGGCAGTTTTGATAAGGCAAGAATAATAGCTGCGGCATCTTTACGAACCAGTGGCTCACCGCCGGTGAGTCTTATTTTATTTACACCCTGAGATACAAATATTTTTGCCAATGCCTCTATTTCATGTGCCTGCATCAATCGGGAAGTAGGCGTAAACTCATAATCTTCCTCCGGCATGCAATAGAAACAACGGAGATTACAATTGTCCGTTATGGAAATGCGGAGATAATTATGTATCCTGTTGAACTCGTCAATAATCATGTTTTCATTTTTTCATTTTGCAATGCTTCCCAATCTTCCGGAGTATCAATGTCTATAATTCCTGCCGGAAATTTAATAACTGACGCAAGGTCTTCGTGTTTTTTTATTATAGCCCTGGCGCCAATATCCCCTTTTAGCTGAACCAATTCCCCAAACAAACTTTTATGAAACAATGCCGGTGTCCCCAGCCTGTCCCCGTAACTACATGCTACCAAAGGCTTGCCGGTTTCGCGTTGTGCATTTAACAAAGAACTAATTAATGCGCTGTTTACAAAGGGCTGATCACACACCATGAAAATTATTCCATCAAGGTCAGGATTATTCTTCTTGGCGGCTGCCAAACCAACCCTTAGCGAGGAAGCCATTCCTTCCTTCCATTCCAAATTCCTGACTACTTGAATACCCGTGTTACTTATTTCTTTTTCTACCAAATCATTATGGGCACCTACCACAACGATTACCGGTCTTATCCCGGTTTGTAAAGCCGCGCCGATTGTATTTTGCAAAAGACTCTTGTTATTAAATTTCATCAATTGCTTAGGCCTCCCCATCCTGCTGCTTGCACCAGCTGACAGCACCACGACTCCGCAATCTTCTACAATATATCGCATTCTGCTCAATAGATTTTCTTTTCTTCAATGAAAGTTTCTTGCCGGGAATGGATTACTTCCTGTTTGTAATGAAGCGACCTTCCATTCTTTCCTTCAAGCACCGCCTTAATTTCTGCGATTATACTCAGGGCAATTTCTTCGGGGGTTTCCGCTCCGATTTCCAAACCGGTAGGTCCATAAACTTTTACCAGCATTTCAGCATCTACCTTCATGCCTTCCTCCTTTATTTCGCTTAACATTCTTTCCAATTTTTTCTTTGGACCCAGCATGCCGACGTAACGCACTTTTGAAGGAAGTAATGATTTTAATAATGCTTTGTCGTAATTATAATTATGGGTCATCATTACGAAAACTGTTTGGTCGTCGATAGGAATACGCTCGAGAGCCTTTTCCGGCTTACTTACCAGAACCTGGCAGGCCTATACGAAGCGTTCGGGTTTGGCATGTGNNGTGTATTCCTTCCATCAACTACTCTTACATCCCATCCAATAGTGTCAGCAATCTGCATCATAGGAATTGCATCATTTCCCGCACCCACTACAACAAGGGAAACCGGAGGTTTCAGAAATTCTATGAAAGCAGTGACTTCGATCCCTTTTCCCTCATATTGCCGGAAAAAGGATTGCTCCTGCTGCATCAGCATTTTTACATCCTGCATTATCAATCCTTCCAGATCTGGATAGGGAATGCTTCCGGTTATATTACCATTTGATTCTATAAGGAGGCAAGTTCCCGGTTGTGCGTTCCTCTTATCCTTTAAAGAAAATAGAGTAACTATAACTACATCTTGCCGGATCGCGATTGCCTTTCTTAATAATTGAATGGGATTATTCATATTATTTGGGTCAATCGGTTCAAATAATACCTGGATAATTCCGGCACATCCCAACTGGATTCCTATTGCGGCATCATCTTCATCGCTGGTATCATAAGTGACCAGTTTTGATTGCTGCTGAGATAATACTAACATTGCTTTACGCAATGCATCTCCTTCCAGACAACCTCCGCTAATGGCTCCCGTTAGTTCTCCATCATCGGTAACCAGCATCCTGGCTCCCGGACGACGGTAGGAGGATCCCTCAAGGTGTACCACTTCTGCCAACGCTGATTTCTTTCCGGCGTGAGCAGCTGCATCGTATGCTCTTATGATCTCTCTGATTTCTTTCATTTGGGAAAATATTTCCTAAAATCTTTTCTTTTTTCACTCATTACATTCCTTCCGGAGCTAAGCCCATTGCGCGGTTTCTAATATATTTTTCCGGATCTTTTTCAAATTTTTCTTTGCATCCATCACAACAGAAGTACACTTTTTCCTCCTTATACTCAATGATATGCCTGGGATTATTCATATCTATCGGTATACCACACACGGGGTTGATATAATATTGGGAAGAATTTACTTCTTTACCTTCCGGAACTTCAAACTTTTTAAAGGAACTTTTCAGTTGTAATGTGTTTCTCAACTGGATAATTTCCGCAAGAATGCTTATGGCAACTTCATCAGGTGTCTTTGCGTTAATATCAATTCCTGCCGGAGATTTTATACCGTCGATTTCTGTTTGTTTAAAGCCGGCATCATGCAGGTATTTTCTTATCGAAGCCATTTTCTTTTTACTGGCGATAAATCCTATATAGGCTCTATCTTGCTTGAGCGCTTCTTCCAAAGCCTTTTCATCATTTTCCCCCTGTGTAGCTATTACAATAAAAGTTGAAGGCGAGGTAGTAACATTGGCCAGGCTAACCTCTGAAATCAGTTCATCCACCTTTTCAAGGGTTTTAAGATTTGCATCCTGTGCTACAGTAGTAATTCGAAATCCCATGACCCGTGAAAGCCTGATCAAAGCCTGGGCAATAGCTGTTTTTCCAATAACCAAAAGATGTGCTTCGGGGAGCACAGGCTCAACGAAAATTTCAACTGTTCCTTCGCTTTGACACGTCCTCTGATATTCCATAATACCTCCTTGTTTAGAGGGTGAAATTGATTTTCCTATTTTGACCAACCGGCTTTTCCCGGTCCTCATAGCATCTTCCGCCTCTTTACAAATGATGCTTTTCACACAACCTCCGCCGATCCATCCAATGATTTCACCAAATTTATTGACTATCGCTTTATCGCCTGCTTTACTGCTGGAAGGCCCTTCCCTTCTCACTACAATGGCCTGGGCAAAAGGCTCATTATTCTTTTTTAATTCCAGTTGATATTCCAAAAATTTGTCAGGCATCGGCCAAAATATTTTCAAGTTCCAAAAGACTTTCCAGGTTATGAGCATTGTGGAAACTATCCACTGAAGGAAGTGCCGCCTTCATGCCACCTGCAGTTGGCGTATACCCCTTCATTCCTTTTAGTGGGTTAAGCCAAATTATTTTCCTGGCTCTTCTTTGTAATTTAATCATTTCCTTGCCAAGAAGTGCAGGATCACCTGTATCTAACCCATCACTCAAAACCAGGACAATTGGAGATCCGTTAATCTNNTACTCCAATTATCTGCTTGTTCGCTGATTATATTTAGAACATAATCCAGTCGGCTTTTCCGTATCGTTTTACTGATCCTGATCAGGGAGGTACTGAAAACAAAAGCTTCCAGTTGCCTGAAATTTTCACGAAGTGCACAAATAAACCTAAGCAGGAAATAACTGTATTTATCCATAGAGCCACTTACATCAAGCAATACAACTAATCTTTGTTTTTTCGGCTTTTGTGTTCTTCTGAATAAATCAATCGGTTCGCCGCNNCCTATACTGCGCCTGATAGTACGCCTCAGACTGATCTGTCCTTTTCTGCGACACTCTTTCATACGCCTGTTCAGACGTAATGCCAATTGCTTAAACATTTTCTGTGCAATTTCTTCAAGCAACTCAGTATCCATTTGGCTTAGCTTCGAAAAATCTGTCCGCTTTAACCGCTCGGTCTCATTTGCTCCGGAAACATTTTTTCCCTCTTCTTTTGTAATCTCTGTCTTCCCACGCCCAAGCATCACTAGCGATGCAACCTTTCTTTTATTAAGAGTCCCCTGCACTGAAATTTTGCTTTTGGTTTCTTTCAGGTCCGCGGGATTCGTATCCCAAAAAAGAAGAAACAGCTTTTCAAATACTAAGCGCTCTTCCGGTGATTTACAAAAAATGGCTTTCAATGAATACTTGAAACTTTCCCTGTTAGTAAGTAATCCTTCTTTTGCACAACAGAGGCCCTCCTGAGTTTCCTGTAAGCCCACATTAAAGCCATGGCTCCTGGCAAATTGAGAAAAAGCCACAATACTCTCGGATATACTCTTTGTTTGAAATGCCTGTTGCTTCATAGATTGATTTATTCTTAAGATCCCAGTTTGTTTGATTGCATTAACCGGTTTCAAAAAATTCAAATTTCGCCTGGTTAATATCTTCTATCGATTTCAACACACTACCTAATGTTTGTTCAAATGATTTCGCGTTTACTTCTCTATGGCCAAGCGCTATCAGGCTTTCGGCCCAGTCAATTGTCTCGCTTACTCCGGGAGTTTTGGCCAATTTTTGTTGACGAAAGGCCTGAACATGGGCCACGACCTGTTGTAATAAATGTTGCTCAATGCCCGGCACCCGCTTTTTCACAATCAACATTTCTTTTTCAAGAGAAGGATATCCAATCCAGTGATAAAGGCAACGACGCTTCAACGCATCGCTCAATTCCCGGGTACGGTTTGACGTTAGAATTACATAGGGCTTGTATTTAGCCCTAATAGTACCCAACTCTGGTATACTGATCTGGAAGACTGATAATAATTCCAGTAAGAAAGCCTCAAATTCTTCATCACTCCGGTCAAGCTCATCTATTAATAAAACTGGAGCCTTTTCTTCTTCCATTATGCTTTGCAGCAATGGACGCCGTAATAAATATTCATTGCTGAAAATATGATGCTCTTTTTCTTCTACAGAAAGATTCGTGTCTTCCTGGAGTTTAATGCCGAGTAATTGTTTTTGATAATTCCACTCATAAACAGCTGAGTTAATATCTAATCCTTCGTAGCATTGCAGCCGAATGAGTTTTGTATTCAACAATTGTGAAAGCACCAACGCAATTTCTGTTTTACCCACACCCGGAGGACCTTCAAGCAAGAGGGGCTTTTGCAACTTTAATAGCAGGAAAAGCGCAGTAGCAAATTCTTCATCCGCTACATAATGGTATTTTTCCAGTGCTTCTATTATTTGCGTAGTACTGTTTATTTTTTGCACCGGATTACGTTTTTTTACCTCCAAAGATTCCTTTAACCATACTTCCTACCATAGAGCCTGCGCTGAGAGAGCTATCTACTTCATGTCCGGAAAGTTGTACCTTGAAATTACTTACGAACTGATCGAATACATGGTTGCTTACATCGTTGATAAGCCTGCTACCAAACTGCGCCAGCATTCCTGTGATACCAACTTCCATAGAAATATCTACATCGGTACCTCCATCTTTTTCAGTAAGCGTCCCGGTCATCTGCATTTCGGCTCCACCTTTTCCTTTCGTATCAGTACCAGTGCCTTTTAAGGTCATTTTATGTGCAGAAGCATCCCTTTCAGTAAAGGTTATCAACCCTCCATAGCTGGCTTTCACAGGACCGAATTTTAATTCAACAACACCTTTATAATTATCATCGTCTACTTTTTCAGTTA
>PKYU01000029.1 GCA_003132765.1 Chitinophagaceae bacterium
TTCCCCTTGCTTACTCGACTATGCGTTCATGTTACTCCTGCAACGAAGATATATCGCTTAAAGGCAGCATGAAAGTTATTTAGAAGAGTTGTCATTTTCTCTGAAGTGTTTCGTGAATTTTTCTCCCTTCATGAACTATTAAGCCAACAATTTCGAAAATGTCTTTTCTTGAAGTTCTGAAATTAACGATACAACATCTTAAACAATATTTGTCTGCAACAACTGCATTTGATAAAAATACTTCACCTCCTTCTTGCAACTCATTCAATAATTTCTCGTTCAATGTGTTTAAATAGATTTCCTTCTTTTTTTCGACTTGCGTGAATCCAATAGGAACATATCTAAAAGTAGTAATGCTCAGGTTTTGTGTTACTGCTTCAAGCTCCGAATGCTTTTTTGCTTCTTCAAATAACAGTTGAGATAGTGCTATGTCTTCTCCAATCATTTCTATGTAACCGTTCTTTCCTACCTGCTGTAAAGCCATCCAAACTTTTAATGCTCTGAATCCTCTCGAATTTTGAAAACCATATTCATAATAATTCACTGTGGGTTCGTCATCCTGATTACTGAAGTTATAATAAACGGGATGCGAACTGTATGTATCAATAAGGTGTTGAGGGTTTTTTACCAGCATGCAACCTGCTTCGAGTGGTGCGTAAAGCCATTTGTGTGGGTCAAGAGCAATGGAATCAGCTTCCTTAATTCCATCAAACAAGTTTTTGTATTTTGGGATTACTGCGGCAGGAATTCCATAAGCACCGTCAATATGAAACCATAAATCTTGTGCCTTGCAAATAGCAGCTATTGCAGAAAGATTATCTACTACGCCTGTGCTAACATCCCCCGCATTTCCAATTACAAGAAAGGGTTTTTTGCCACTCTTTAAATCGTCATTAATTGTTTGTAATAAAATTTCTGTATTCATTTTATTTTCTGCATCGGTAGGTATCCATCTGATTGCTTTTGAACCGTGTCCGAATAAAACTGCTGCCTTCTCAATCCAGGTGTGAGTCGCTTTTGAACAATAGAAAACCATTTCGCCATGTGTATTCACTATTCCGTCTTCTTTCATACTCTTTGGGGATTTGGCAGTTCTTGCAGCTAAGAAAGCAGTGAGATTTGCCATGTTGCCTCCACTTACTAATATTCCGCCATAGGTAGGAGCAACGCCAATAAATTCCGCCAGCCATTTCACAGTCTGCTTTTCAATAGCGGTGGCCATTGGACTTAATATATTCGCACCCACGTTGGCATTTACAGCAGCAGCTAATAAATCTGACAGTGCTCCTATTGGTGCTGGAGATGAAGTGATGTATCCAAAAAATTTTGGGTGCCCGTTGAGCAATGAATGGTTGAGCAATAAATCAGAAGTCTTAGAAAATAATTCTGAAACAGAAGTCCCATGTTCAGGCAATGATGCATTGCCTAAAACAGCTTGTATTTGCTTTGGTGTTTCTCCTGAAGTAACAGGTTTTTCATCAATTGTGTCAATGAAATGAGATATGGTCTCGATTAATTGGTAGCCAATTCTTTTGAACTCGTCCTTCGTAATTTCAATTGGAGATTCTCTACGGTCTGTCATGTCAATACTTATTACTTTTTAGTTTGATAAATATAATTTTTTGCATCCAAGTTACAAGTTCTCACTGTCGCCAAAACATGACGTATTACACATAGAAAAGTATCCGAAAAGCCTCTAAAAAAATCCCCGCAATAAAAAATGTTTACAGGGCTTTAGGGTATACTTTTTTGTTGACTGAGTTCGCTGTAAAGTTCCCTATTGTGTCCAAATTATCAGCCTCTCTATAAAGTTATTCCTTTTTGCCTAGTTCTCATCGATATCAATTGGCCAACCTGCCTGCAATATCCTACGCCATATCATAATTCTTCTCCAGAGCAAGGCTTCCCGAACTGCCGCAATCTTTTTTATATCAGATTCATACTTGCGGCAATAAAATGCCGCACTGGCAGCATCCGAAGAGCCGTATGAATTGAGAGGTTGAGGTTCGGTTCTGGGTTTAGCAGGGGGTGAAATCCTACTTGATTACTCGACTACATGCTGGCTTTCGTCCTGGGTTGTCAAAAGATGTGTCTATTAATTAAAAGGCACGATTGCTTTTATACAAATATTCCTGCCCATATTGTACATTCCAAAATGCCCGCTTGTCGAGAGGGTGTAATATTCAAAATATTTCAGTCGGCTAAGGTTGGATTGATAAGCTTTGTCAAAAAGATTGTTTACCTGAAATTGAAACTGCGAGCCATTGCTTTTTGAAAAATTTATTTTCGTGTTTATTGATACGTTGAACAAAGTATAAGATGGCGTTGCAGTTTCTGTATTGTTCAATGCCAAATATCTGTTTTGTGCCGCACTAAATTCAGCTTCTATTTTGCCGTTTATTTCTTGAAATATTTTTGAGTTTAATTTTATGTTCTGATTGAGGCTGCTTAATAATTTCATAGGTGGAATCAATGGCAAATACTCTCCGTTTATCCCTTCATTTTTGAAGGCTTGTTTTTTATTGAAGCCATACACAATAGATAAAGAATTGTCAAACGAAAAGCCTTTTAGAATAGTGGGGTGTATATTCAGCATCAACTCTGTGCCATACAATTGTGTTTTTGCTTGTTGATATTGAAATGTTTTATTTCCTTGTGCATCCAAAATTGCGTTTCCATTTGCATCGGTCAATATCGACAAATAAATATAATGGTCAATGTTGTTGTTGAACAGGCTTGCCGATGCCGAAAAATCCTTGAAATGAATGTCTGCCCCAATATCTTCCTGCAAACTAAATTCAGGCACAAAATTTCTGTTTCCAATATAAATGATGTGTGCTCCTGGGTCTAAGCCGTTAGATGCAAATTCCGTAATGCTCGGTGCCCTATAACCTTTTGCTACATTAACTTTTAGGCTTGCATGTTCGTTTAGTTGATAAGTTGTGCCAATGCTCAAAGACGTTCCGTTAAACGCTTTAGTGAATGCAGGGAATTGCAAATATGCACCTGCCGTATCAGGCCGTAAGACTTGTTTGTCAAAGCCTGTTATACTATTGATTTTTGTGAAAAAATCATTGCCTTTCAAATAGCGGTTGTCATATCTTAACCCGNNTTAAATTATAATTAGGGATGGGAAAATCTGTTGCGTCTTTACTCTTGTTGTTTTGATACATCCCATTTACCCCAATAGAAATTTCGGTATTAAAAACAATAGGTACGTTGTAACGAAAACTATAATTAAAAGTATTTAGCCGCACATACATCCCTGCTTTTTCCGGAATAGTTGGGTGATTATATTCCCTGCGGATATTTTGCTGAAATGCCAAGGAAAAATCAATGTCGCCTTTGCCCAATTCATAATGATTATTGCTATAAATCCTATAATGCTGAATGTGCTGGTGCAAAGGGCTAAGTTGATAGGAATTTAATTCTGCATCCGAAACAATTGGACGGTTTTTTATGTTGTCATTATTTCCTTCATAAACCTGCATAGTAAATTTTCTTGTAAGCGAATCACGGCTTCCATC
>PKYU01000183.1 GCA_003132765.1 Chitinophagaceae bacterium
CAAATAATGATTTTATTAAGAAGAGGGCAAAAGCCAATTTTAAAACTTTGGGCAAAAAACTTGGTTCAAAAATGAAATGGGTTGCCGAAAGAATTCAGCAGTTAGAAGATGCTGAAATTAATGAAATACAGGAAGGAGATTATTTATTAAACCCTGACTATCAACATAAAAAATCTGATCCAATCTTCATTTCCGCGGATGATATTGAGGTTAGTACAAATGAAATTCCTGGATTTGAAGTGTCTGTTAAGGGCAATTTGACAGTTGCATTGGATATTAAACTGACACAAAGGCTTAAAAACGAAGGTTTTGCGAGAGAATTTGTAAATCGAATTCAATCTATACGAAAAGAGAGCGATTTTAACCTAACTGACAAAATTGTCGTGTATGTTTTGGACGAAGAATCATCCCGAATTCCTATATCTGAATTTTATACCTATATTTGCGCCGAAATTTTGGCAGATCAACTTGAATTTGTTCCAAAATTGCCCGATGGCACTACAATTGATGTTAATAATCAATTGATAACAGTTAAGGTTTCAAAAAAAGTAAAATAAGTATGGCTACTCAGAAAAAAAAGGCGACCTCTGGAGGGAAGAAATCAGCAGCAAAAAAATCAGTTGCCAAAAAGATAGCAGTTGCTTCAAAAAGCAGTTCAAAAAAATCAGCTGCTAAAAAGCCTGTGAGCAAGAAAGCAATTAAACCCAAATCAAAAATAGCGCCTGCAAAAAAATCTGCTAAGCCGGTTGCGAAAAAAGCAGCACCCAAGAAATTGTCTACCCTATCTAAAAAATTAGTTACTAAGAAAGCCGATTCAAGAGAGAAGAAATCCAGTGGACTTAAGAAGAATCTCTTGTCTGAAAAGGAGGCAGTGGTCAAAACAGCTTCCAAAAAGCATGTTGAAAAAGAAGTGAAAAGTATCCCGGTTGTAAATTTAATTGATCACAAAAAACAATTAAAGAAAGCGCTCAAAAAAGCATTAAAAAGTAAGGAAGAGCTTAGGAAGCTTGAAAAGCCTTTTGTAATGCCGAAAACAAGTACAGAAAGGGCACGTAAGTATGAACCCCAATTTGTAAAATCAGTCCTTGACCATGCCCCGGAGGAAGAAAGCGGTCCTACAATGC
This sequence comes from Chitinophagaceae bacterium, assembly GCA_003132765.1. Classification (GTDB taxonomy): domain Bacteria; phylum Bacteroidota; class Bacteroidia; order Chitinophagales; family Chitinophagaceae; genus Ginsengibacter. The sequence goes on from PKYU01000183.1 coordinate 1,125, forward strand.
GTTATAGCGATAATGAACTCAATGAATTTAGAGAGTTAATTACAAGAAAACTGGAAACGGCCAAAAAGGAACTTGGGTATTTACAGGGACTTATTACCCGCAAGGATGAAATGGGTGGAGACGATACTGATAACCGCTATATGACCATGGAAGATGGAAGTCTTAGTATGGAAAGAGAGCAATTGAGCCAAATGGCGAGCCGTCAGATCACATTTATTGATCATCTTGAAAAAGCGATGATGCGAATTGAAAATAAAACTTACGGCATTTGCAGAGTTACTGGCAAGCTTATTGACAAAGCCCGCTTAAGAGCCGTTCCTCATGCTACCTTATCCATTGAAGCAAAAATGGGTATTGCAAAATAAATAAGCATAAAAAAAATTTATAAATTCGGACCGGAATCAGTTCGCATTTTTTATATAATATGCTTCTTAAAGATGCCTTTTTTCAAGCTCAATTAAATCCCATAAATTACCATACAAATCAGCAAATACTAATACTTTACCATAGATTTCATTAGAGGGCCCCTTATTATCTTAATGCCGTTATCTAATAAATTCTGATGATCCCTTTCAAAATTATTAGTATATAGAAAAATAAACACCCTACCACCTGTTTGGTTTCCGATCCTGCTTATCTGTTCAGAATTGTCACCTTTTGCCAATTACAAATTACAACCAGGTGAACCTGGAGGGGCAATGATAACCCACCTTTTCGTTTCAGTTAATTTAGTATCCTCTATTAGAGTAAAACGTAATTTTTTTATGAAAAAGTCCAATGCCCTATCATAATCATCGACCAATAATGAAAAATGTGCAATTTTTTGATTCATACCAGAACCCCTTTTTTAGTTAACACCTCATTAGATATATTGAAATGACTTATAAATGGTAATCGGGTCAAAGTAACTAAATTTACAAATTCCGATTACTATCGGGAGAATAATTATAAATCATGACAGAAAGTAAAAGACAAAAGCAGGTAGCCGGGGTTATCACAAAAGAATTAAATGAAATTTTTTTGAGGATGGGATTTACGATGATTGAGGGGGGGATGGTTTCTATTGCATCGGTAAAAATAACCCCTGACTTATTTGAAGCAAGAGTGTACCTGAGTTTCTTCCAGGTAAAAAATAATGAGGCTGCCCTGGAGAGAATAAAAGAAAGGGCGAGTGAAATAAGAGGCGAATTAGGCAAAAGAGTTCGTCACCAGTTAAGGAGCATCCCTCAACTTACTTTTTATATTGATGACACATTGGATTATGTTTTCAAAATTGAAAAATTACTGGACGAAATCAAAAAAGAAAAACCTGATTGAGTTTGTACTACTCATATGAAATGATTATTCTATAGCTAATCAACTTACCCTGAATGTATTTAAAATTTGCATGGCGATATTTCAAGGCAAAAAAAAGTACAAATGCCATCAATATTATTTCGTGGGTNNATTCTATCTCCTCAACAAATTAACGCTATTTATTCGCTAAAGGGATTAAAAGGAATGTCATCAATAGCTGAGGAAAAGGCATTATTGCAAAATGGAGAACAGCAAACCGTCGTATTCTTAAAAGGAGTGGATACTAATTATTCGAAGGTGGCAGNNGTTTTGATATTGGAACAACTGATCATCCGAAACTCATACTTGGATCGGGAATTGAAAGTGCCCTAGGATTGCAGGCTGACAAAAATCTCTTTCCGGTTACGGTATTTCTTCCAAAGAAAACCTCTTCTAAGGATCTCAATTCCATGGATGCATTAAGTGCGGGTAATGCGACGACTGCAGGTAGCTTTGCCATTCAGCAGGATTTTGATAATAAATATGCAATTACCAATATTGGTTTTGTGAAGCAGCAGATGAATTACTCCCCCGATGAATTTAGCGCTCTCGAAATATCTCTCCTTGATCCGGGGCAGTCTGAAAAATTTATTGAAGATTTACAAAATTTACTCGAAACCAAATATAAAGTGCTTACCAAATTTCAACAAAATGCCAGTCTATATAATTCGATGCGATTGGAAAAATGGTTCATCTTTGCTGTGCTTACTCTTATACTCATAATTGCGGCATTCAATATGATTGGTGCATTAACCATGCTTGTTTTGGAAAAGAGGAAAGATATCAGTGTATTACAATCCCTTGGCGCTGATAAAAATTTAATTAAGAAAATATTTTTGAGTGAGGGGCTGCTGCTCGCAGTTACCGGGGCAGGAACAGGAATTATCTTTGCATTAATCATTTGCTTTTTGCAGGTAAAATTTAAGATTATTAAATTGGTTGGAACTTCTTTTCTAATTGATTATTTTCCTGTAAAGCTTGTTTTTACTGATTTTATTTTAGTAACCGTAACGGCGCTCATCATTGCATTGGGAGCGTCATGGTTTCCAGCGAAAAAAGCTTCTGAGCAAATTTTTAATTTGAAGACATAAATGAGTGAGAGTCTTCGATTATTATTTAGACATTTGGTGTTGAGTAACCTATCTCTCCTTATAATTAAGTGGGTTAATAATCTCCTAATGTTTCAGGTAATTGTTCCATAGCCTTTTTAAATTGTTCTGCATTGGGTGCAGTACCATGCCATTCATGATTATTTTCCATAAAATCAACTCCCTTGCCCATTACCGTTTTCATGATAATTGCAATCGGCTTCCCCTTGCCTGTAAGGGCCTTAGCCTTATTCATAGTTGCAATTACTTCTTCGATATTATTACCATCCATTTCAAGAACTTCCCAATTGAATGCAAGAAATTTATCTTTGAGAACAGAAAGTTTCATTACATCTTCAGTGGTGCCATCTATTTGCTGCCCGTTTCTGTCTACAGTTGAGATCAGGTTGTCAACCTTGTGCATAGCAGCATACATTATTGCTTCCCAATTCTGACCTTCATCCAGTTCGCCATCGCCATGCAGGGAATACACAATATGTTGATCTTTATTCAATTTTTTTGCAGTAGCAGCTCCTATTGCTACACTCATTCCCTGACCAAGTGAACCTGATGCCACACGTATACCTGGTAAATGTTCTGCGGTAGCTGGATGCCCCTGAACGCGTGAATTAATTTTCCGATAAGTGTCCAGCTCTTTTAGGGGGAAATAACCAGCATGCGCCAACGTACTATACCAAACCGGNNTGGAAAGAAAAAAAATATCTTCATCTTTCCCATCCATTTCAAAATCCGTTTTTCGATCTAAAATCTGAAAATATAGCGCCGTAAAAAAATCTGCACAACCTAATGACCCTCCGGGATGGCCACTTTGCACATTAAAAACCATGCGCACAATGTCTCTTCTTACTTGTGCTGCCATATCTTTCAAATCGTTTATATCCATACATTTATTTTAATTATTCTGTGCGAACGTACATTAAATTTCACTCCCTGCAAAGTCCCAATCATTGAAAAATTTCATCGCTTACTCCTTTGTTGATTTTGTATGATTAATAATCAATTTCAATCTTACCCTGCTTATTTAAGGTTTTTATTGTTGACTTTCGTTAAGCCGTTTGGTGAGATTTCATCCTTCTGATAAATGATTTATTTTACAACTATTCAGATTAACAAAAAATAAGCTATTATGTTATTAAAATCAGAATTTTGCAGTAAATAGTTTGATTTTCGAAAATCATTCCTATCTTTAGCCTTCCAACCCTTAAAGTTTACATTTAATTTCCTCATTAATCTTTTTCAATATCTCTGCTAAAGCAAATGTTTATTTAATTTAAGCATTTATAATGGTTGACTATACCATTCAAAAACTTCCATAGGATTAATTATTTATTAGTCAAATTATGCACTAATAAATATCATCACTTAACTCTCCAAAAAAACACGTTTAAAAATCGCTATATCATGTCGTTCATTTCATGAGTGATATTGAGTGTAGCATATTATCAAATAATTAAATTTTGGTTATTTATGAAAAATAAAATAATCGTGTTGGCTTTTATGATGATTCCTTTTTTTGGCAAATCTCAAAGTAAGAATGATATATTGATGTATGCCGCCCAGTTCATGTCGGGATGTGCAGATGGCGTTAACCAGTCACTCGTTCATCATTATCTTGGAATGGGTACCCGGTTCTGGGACTTCCAAACATCGTGGAAGAATAAGTATAAGGATTATGACGCCGAGGATTTAAGACCAGCTTTTTTGGGGTCCAAATCGATATTTGTCGGTTTCACCGATGGTTACCATTTAACAAGAACTGTTGACCGGTCTTTTACTTCAGTATCATTGGCGCTGGCGCTCAAAGAAAAAAATAGTTTTAGGCAAATTGTGAAAAAAATAATTATATCCTCGCTGATAAATAGGGCAGGGTTCCTGTTATTTTTCAGTGTAATATTCCCACGCCGGGGCGGTGGCTTAAATAAGTAATTAAATGCTCATATAACTTTTCAGGGCTTTTACATAGTTTTCAAAAGCATTTATTCCTACATCGGTAATCCTACAAATCGTTTGAGGATAATTATTATTAAACTGCTTGATAACATCAATATAACCAGTATCTTTCAGCTTATTAATTTGCACGCTTAAATTCCCTGCTGTGGCGTTTGTTTTGTCTTTTAGAAAAGTAAACTCCGCTTCCTTTACACTTATTAGAAGCGACATCACTGCAAGGCGTAATTGGGAGTGTAATATCGGATCAAGTTCTTTAAAGTCCATTTTGTTGTTTTGCGATAGTCTTTAAAAATCTGGCCCTCAAAATAAAACCAGGAATGATCCAGGCAATAGTGGCACCAGCCGCCACAAATAATAAACTCATTTCGCTTTGATATAAGAAAGTAACGATTGACAATATCCAACAAAATATTCCTCCCCAAATAAATGGCTTAAACTTGCTGATGCAACCGGAAATAAAAGTTGGCAATCCAAAAAGTAACAAGAGAAGAGGAAGAACGATATAACCAATATTTGCAATACCTCCCACAATTGTAAGTATTAAAACACAGATGCCAAAAGCAGCCCAAACATATTTATGTATGTCATCCAAATGGGATTTTGCGACTTTGAATCTTGCCTCTTTTCTATCAAAATAAAACTGTAAAATGAATGTGATACCCATCAAATAAAAGGGATTAAAAGGAAGGTTAAACCCTTTTATTGTATCCACCAGGTATGCAAGTGTGAAGCAAATTAGATTGGTAAACCCCCATAATAATGCTCCAAGGCCGCTTTCATAATATTGATTTTTCGCCTTACTGATCATGCTGGTAATCAACCGAAGGCTTTCCTGCTCTGACATTATTTTATCTTCGCTCATAAATAGTTATTTGTATTGGGAAAGGAAATATTGGATAGCGCCTTTGCCCCAGGCAGGAGAAATTTCGGTTTCGGGTTTAAAGGCATCGAATAACTTAGCTGCGTGGTCAAATATAGGTTTGGCTGCATCTTTTCCACCGCCAAATTGTTCCGGTGTATAAAATGTGTTTTCAGCCTGAACCAATACCGGCCGCGGATTAGTACTATCAAGACTTTTTGATTTTTCGAGGAATTCAGTTATTTGCGGTCCGTAAGTCATATATCGACTTTGCGGATCTACCGTCATGTGTGTTGTTGCAATCATGCTTTTTATAACGGAGGTTTCAGAATTTTCTTTTCCTAAAATGGAATCAGCTTTGTCAATTAATTGTTGGGCCTTATCTGCAATAGCGTCTTTTTTGGAATTATCTTTTTCCATATATGCCTGCGTAATGGTACAATAAGAGGCGTAATAATAAGGAAGCCATAGCGACTTTTCTGCATTAGCAATGCGTTCAAAAGTATTAGCCAGGTCCAAAGCATTTCCTTTGCTCATCATCGAATCTGTTAAGCTTATATTGGTTTTCATAGCGCTTATATATTTTCCACTTTGCGCAAAAGATAAGTTTGCCAGGCAAACGATTGAAGTAATTAATAATAATTTTTTCATGTTGATTGTTTTAGTAATTATAGTAATTGTTTTAATTTATTTTGTATTGTTTAATTAATTAATTATAAATGGTTATTTATGGCATCCTCTGTCCTGTCTATTCCCAGGCTTATAAAGCATCCCAGGTAGAGAAATCTTTTTGAAGGTGGTGTTACGGCTACCTTGTTTTGTCCGTTTGCTGAATAATTATAAGTATATACATTGTTGGCGCCTAAAACATTGGTAAGCGATAATACAAAGACAGTAAAACTTTTTGCATCTGCTCTTCCAATAGATGGTAAAAAATTCAGGCTTAGGCTTAAGTTATTGTAATCCCTGGTATGACCCCGGTCGAAAATTTTGTAAGTATTGATGGTAGCATCATAGTTTATGTTGTAATAAGGCCTGCCCGTTGCAAAAGTATAAGATGCATTGAATTGAGTTTTTAAATTCGTAACAAACTTTTTTATAACCAAAGAGGCAGTATGTTTAGTAGCAAAAGAAGGTTCAATTGCAAAAGGATAATTCAAAAAATCTCTTTTTGTGTCCAGGTAAGAATAGGAAATCCAATAGTCAACGTTTTTGATTGTTTTTTTATCTCTCCNNTTCAATTCCTTTTGCATCACCATAACCATCATTGTTAATTGCTGAGAATGTTCCATAAGGTGTCAGGCCTGTCTTAAAAAGGTCTTTGTATTTTTTATAAAATATTTCGGTGCGAAAAGTTCTTGCATTGGAAATTTTCTGGTATTGGGCAATATAATGAGTTGCCTGTGCAAAATGTAATTGATTAATAGATGGCAAATATTTTCTCTCCGGATCCTGGTAAAAGATTCCATAGGCTAAAGAAAACTGGCCGTTGCCGGAAAATTTGTAAGCTAAAGAAATTNNGCCGCTATATTGTTGGTTAAATAGATGTCTGTTTCCCCAAAACCTGAAAAGATATTTTCCTTAACTGTTTGAAGATATATGAATCCATTATATTGAGTAAAGGTTGTTTTTTCATTGCTGTAATTATATTCAGAACCAAATCTTATGGCGCTGAGACTAAACAATTTTTTTTCAAATACAATCTTGGCATTGATATATCGACTATTATTTACAAGACCATAATTTTTATTGGCATATAAAGAATCATTCAGAATAACCTGTTTTTGATTGTTGGCATTTTGGAATTCATTGGTAATATTATCATGATTCGTGCTATAGGAACCTCCTGCATTTAATTTCCACCCTTTTCCGATTTTTTCTTTCCATGATAGATTATGATACATGTAAAGATTTTTAAGGCTAAATGCGTCTTTCATTGTTAATGAATCAACATCCTGGTTTCTGAACCCTACATTGGTTGAGCTAAATGAGCCAAAGTATTTCAACATTCCTGTTGATGATGTTTTAATTCTGAAATTTGCGTCCCCTTCATTTATTATTGGAACCTTGAAATAGTCCAGTTTCTGCTTAATTAAGTTATACACCAGGGAAAGATTGGTATACGCATAAGTAAAACCCCAGGATGATTTCTTATTCTTTGAAAGTTTTTGAATACCTGCATTAGCTGAGAGATATGAAATTCCAAAATCTGCAGACGTCTTTTCGGGCAAGTCAATTGATTCCAGCAAGAGCACGGAAGAAAGCGCCTGTCCATACAATGCCGAATAGCCTCCAGAACTAAAAATGGACNNTCAGGACTATAGAAAAAGTTATTAACCAATGTGCCGTCAATGAATATTTTCGTTTCCGTTGCAGTGCCTCCTCTTACAAATAACCCTTCACTTTCTCCAACTTGCTGGGTTCCCGGCAAAGTTTTAATCGCACTGGTTATATCTCCATTGGCACTTGCTGTGGTTACTATATCGATGGGGTTCAATGCGCTTGCTCTCTTCTGGTCGCTTGCTTCAAAAGTACCTGCGCTGATCACCACAGTNNTATTTAAGGGTGTGCCATTTATATTTATATTTTGTTCAAATAGCTTGTAACCGGAGGCGCTTGCCTGGAGAACCTGAGTTCCCTTTTCTGCAATAACAAAAGAATAATTTCCTAAAGAGTCTGAAGTGGTACCATCATAAGAATCTCTAATACTAATGCTTATACCCTCAAGTATTTTATTGTGGTTATCAGTAATTTTTCCTGANNTATCAAGATAATAAGCCTCCTCATATTCATAAATTTATTGCAAACATAAAGTAGTTTATTTTATAAACCAAATATGTGAAATTAATTTTTTACAAGGTTACCTAATTATAGAAAATTATTATTCTATAAGTACTTGTTTTTCAATTAATAAGGTTTTTTATAATTTATTATAATGTAAGAAAAGAGTTATTGAAATTTATTCACATCACGGAAATTTAATTTGTTTATGTGTCCGCAATTTGTAATTTAGCAATAGAATTTAATGGGTTAGTAAGTACAAAGGGCCGGTAGTAATACTGGCCCTTATACTTTTGTCCTTCTCTTAGAAAGATTAAGCTATCCTCATTTTTTCATTAAGAATTTATTGGCAGAATTGAGGGATTATTTTCCTCTCGGAATGATTGATTAATTTCAATGCTCATAAAAAATGGATGAGTAAAACAAAGACAGCATTTTTTTGCAGTAATTGCGGATATGAAAGTGCAAAGTGGTCAGGTAAATGCCCTTCATGCGAACAATGGAATACTTTCGTTGAGGAAGTAATTGTAAAAGGGACGGATAAAAAACAATCTGAATGGAAAGAATTTGCAGGTCTCAGTACCGGCGTTAAAACAATATCTCTTCTAAATGTTGTAAGTGGAGAAGAGAGGCGTATTCTTACGGCCGACTCAGAATTAAATAGGGTTCTGGGAGGCGGAATTGTTACAGGAAGTATTGTATTGACTGGCGGTGAGCCGGGCATTGGTAAATCAACTCTCTTTTTGCAGGTAGCTCTTCAATTAGAAAACATAATTACGCTATACATAAGCGGTGAGGAAAGTGAGCAGCAAATCAAAATGAGGGCTGACAGGTTAAGAATGGAAAATGAAAATTTTTACCTTCTTACAGAAACCAATACCCAAACTATTTTCCAGGAGATTAAGAAACTAAGGCCTCAACTGGTGATTGTGGATTCGGTGCAAACGCTGCAATCTCCTTATATAGATTCAGCACCCGGTAGCGTGTCTCAAATAAGGGAAAGTGCAGCAGAATTTCAGCGGTTCGCCAAAGAGACCAATACTCCTGTTTTTTTAATCGGCCATATTACCAAAGACGGAAGTATAGCCGGACCGAAAATCCTGGAACATATGGTTGATACTGTCTTGCAATTTGAAGGTGACCCCAATTATGCATATAGAATATTAAGAACTTTAAAAAATCGTTTTGGATCTTCTTCAGAACTGGGTATTTACGAAATGACCGGTGCAGGAATGAGACAAGTAAGTAATCCCTCAGAAATTTTAATTACGCAAAAAGAAGAACAGTTGAGTGGTGTAGCTATTGCAGCAACTATGGAAGGTGTAAGACCCTTACTTATAGAAGTGCAGGCATTGGTAACTCAAAGTATCTATGGTACCCCGCAACGCACAAATACCGGCTTCGACCTGCGCCGGTTACAATTACTTTTGGCCGTTCTTGAAAAAAGAGGCGGATTTCATTTTGGCTTAAAAGATGTTTTCATAAATATTGCCGGCGGCTTAAAAGTAGAAGATCCATCCATTGATCTGGCGGTACTCAGCGCTTTACTTTCATCCTATGAAGATGTCGCGTTGCCATCTCATATTTGTTTTGCTGGAGAGGTAGGGCTCAGCGGAGAAATCAGGGCCGTTAACCGGATAGAACAAAGAATTGCTGAAGCTGAAAAACTCGGATTCGAAAAGATAATCATTAGTAAATACAATAAAGGTTTGGGTAAAAATAAGTTTACAATTGAAATTATGCAGCTTGGTAAAGTAGAAGAATTGTACCAATATCTATTTTAATATATTATCAAATATTGACTTGAAAATTAATGAAACCATATTATCACCACTCGTTCATATTTTTTATCCGCATACCTGCCTTGGTTGCGGAAGTGATATTATAGGTAAAGAAAATCTATTATGCCTTAAGTGCATCAACGACTTACCCCATACCGGTTTCGCATTCCACGCTAATAACCCTATTGAAAAAATATTCTGGGGAAGGATACCGGTTCAGGCGGCAATGAGTGAATTTTATTTTTCTAAATCATCCATTATACAAAATGTTATTCATTAATTTAAATATCGTGGTAACCAGGAAGCAGGCATTTACCTTGGCATGTTTATGGCAAAAGCCTGAAAAATACTAATCGCTTTTCAAATATTGATTTCCTGGTCCCCGTGCCCCTTTTTGCTCAAAAAGAATTTAAGAGAGGATTCAATCAATCAGCCCTTCTTTGTGCCGGTATTAATGAAGTGACCCATATACCGGTGATGGCAAAAAATGTAACAAGAATAATACCCACTGAAACGCAAACAAAAAAAGGGAAAATATAAAGATGGGAAAATGTCGAAAAAAGTTTTCATGTTTCTAAGTCTGGTCAGTTGGAAGGAAAACACATTTTACTCATTGATGATGTTATCACTACCGGAGCAACCCTGAAAGCCTGTGCCCGGGAAATTTTAAAGTTGAAAGAAATTAAGATTAGTATTGCAACTTTATCCATTGCAACCAGTTAAGTCACATAAAATAATGAACAGGAAAAAAATATTACTAGGCTAACCTAGAGGACCATTACCAACTAATTAAAGATATTTGCAATAAATGATTTGTCTGAGATATGTACCCTTTTTCTTTTGCTTGTCAGCTATAATTTTTTCCTGCAAAAAAGAATCGTTTATCACGAGTCCACAGGCAAGATTATACACAAGTGCAGACACTTTGTTTTTTGATACGGTTTTTACTTCTACAGGTTCCATCACCCA
>PKYU01000407.1:0-5966 GCA_003132765.1 Chitinophagaceae bacterium
TCACACTACGTTGAAAGAGTATGAAATAAGGTCGGCGGGGTGCTTTGTATTGGTAGCAACGCTTACCCATGTGAAGCAAATCATTTACCTGGGTGGAATCTCCAATGAAAAGAATCTGTCCAGGCATTTATTAGCTCGGAAAGCGGTGAAAGATGTGCTTATTCGTTCAGGTATTGCCTATACCATTTTTGAAGCAGGCATTATTGTGGGCTCAGGCAGCGTATCCTTTGAGATCATACGCGACCTTACGGAAAAATTGCCGTTNNTGCCAGCCGATTGCTATTCGAAATTTAATAAACTATTTACACCTAAGCCTGGCGAATGAACAAACATTATTCAAATCCTTTGAGATCGGGGGTCCGGAAGTGCTTACTTATAAAGAGATGCTCCTGGAATTTTCGGCCGTGCGTGGATATAAACGTTACATATTTTCTTTACCGGTACTTTTCCCTAATCTTTCTGCTTATTGGTTATATTTTACAACCTCCGCAAATTTTACCATAGCACGCCAGCTCGTCCAAAGCATGAAAAATGACATGATCTGTAAAGAGAATACTATTCATGAAATTATTCCGCAGGAACTGATTCCCTACAAAGAAGCGATCAAATTGGCCTTTCTGAAAATTGAACAAAACATGGTAGTGTCAAGCTGGACAGATGCTGCCTCAAGCAGCCTCAGCAGGTTGGACGTTAATCAGCACGTGGAAGTGCCCGTTAATGGTTGTTATAAAGACCGTCGGTGGATAGAAATTGATAAAGATAAGGTTGAAGAAGTTGCTGCCCGTTTCTTTGGAATCGGCGGAAACCAGGGTTGGTACTATGCTGATAAATTATGGCGCATTCGGGGATGGATGGATAAATTAGTAGGCGGTGTTGGCATGTCAAGGGGAAGAAGAAGTGATGTAGACATCCAGCCAGGTGATGCGCTGGATTTATGGAGAGTGTTATTGGTGGATCATAAGAATTACCGGTTGCTCTTATTTGCAGAAATGAAACTACCCGGCGAAGCATGGCTTGAATTTTCAATTGTCCGAAACGAATACCGTTGCATTTTAAAACAAACAGCTACTTTTCGTCCCCGGGGAATTGCCGGCCGAAATTATTGGTATCTCATGCTCCCTTTCCATTATTTCATATTCAGAAATATGCTGAAACGCATTGCTGGCAAAAATTAAAGAAAGTTTACATAACATTTCCGCATTTACTACCATAACCTGGCATAGCGGATCATCATTTAGCCTGCCTGATCCCTTGATGTATTTTCCATTATTACAAGGTATTAATCACCTATCCTGGTAGCCACCCATAATAACGAGAGGAATTATTAAAATACGCAAAGACTAACTCAGTAGGGTACAGCAAAAGCATTTAATCAGTCTGTTCCAGGAAAAATATTTCTTCGACAGGCTTATTAAACACCCGGGCAATTTTCATTGCCAAAACCGTTGAGGGTACATATTTATTGGCTTCCATCGCGTTGATCGTTTGTCTGCTCACCGACACATTATTGGCCAGTTCTTCCTGCGTAAGGCCCTTTATGGCCCTTTCAACTCTAATATTATTTTTCATCCAGGTCGATTTTATTGTTTTTGTACAAAATGTAACTAAACCTGACAATGAAAATTATAAGAACAGTAAACATGTTGTACACCATGACGTTAAAATAGGCTGTGCCATAAACAAAAAGTGTAGCTATAGTCAACAATCCATAATTAACCCAAACTGCCCAAAGAAGGGACGACAATCGAAGTTTTGCAATAAACTCGTCCTCTTTTTTTTCTTTCGAAAAGCCGACAAACATCGCTCCTACAATGAACACAATACCAACTATGGTGTTCGTTAAATTCGCTTCAATAATACTTGCGAATTTTATTTTTTCAAAAAGTTCCTCGTTGAATATTGCCAGTACTTTTGTCTTAATTTGAAATTTATCGAAGCCGGTTAAACTTAGAATAATCCCCATAATGGTGGATGGTATCAAAAGGAACCAACCAATAGGTTTATACTTATTGGGTAATAATAGTTCGCCTGACATGTTTTCTAAATTTTTACCAAAGGTAATGTATATATTACAAATAGACAAATAAATTTTACAAAATGTAAAATAAATTTAACATTATGTGCCCATAACAGGGACAGGCTTTCAATGGCAACCTAACAATCCTCTCTGTAGCAATTATGTAATTCCTCAAGGTAGCTTATGAAATCGGATGCATGTAAAAGGCGCAGGCAAATTTATGCACAGCAATAAGTAATCGCAAACAAAACCCACTTGCAAAAAAAGTGGGTTTTGTTTTATAGAATGAAACAAGAAACCGAACTCATACATGGTACCCCCGCAACTCCATCCAATATGGAGGATAATCATGAGGTGCCCCGGAAAAATAAAATCAATAAAGAAATTATAATTAGGTTTATGTAGTTATTACGAGGTTCAATACAATTAAACTATTTATAATTATGGAGAATAAAAAAAATCACTTTACCTGCATGCGAAAAATGATCACCCTGCTTTTATTTGCCTTCATGGTGCATAATAATACTTTTGCGCAGCATCCTATCCGCGTAGTGATTGCCGGTTTAAATCACGATCATGTTCATGGAATATTAAACCAGTACAATAAGGGTTTTGTGGATATTGTTGGCATCGCCGAGCCCAGCAAATTATTACAACAAAAATTCGGTAAGCTGTATCACCTGCCCGATTCGTTGTTTTACCCTGATCTTAAGAAAATTGTTAAAGAGAAAAGGCCGGATGCTGTTTTGGGATATAATGCAGCAGGCAAACATTTGGATATCGTTCGGGTGTGTGCGCCATTGGGTATTTCAGTGATGGTTGAAAAACCTTTGGCCGCAAACTTATCGCAGGCCAGGCAAATAGAAGCCCTAGCCAATAAGTTTCACATTAAAGTATTAACCAATTATGAAACCACATGGTATCCCTCATACCAAGATGTGTACAACACAGTGACAAGCGACAGCATTGGCTCCATTAAAAAAATGGTAGTGCACGACGGGCACCAGGGGCCGAAAGAAATTGGGTGCAGCAAAGAGTTTTTAAGCTGGCTGACTGACCCTGTTTTAAACGGCGCCGGTGCGCTGAATGATTTTGGTTGTTATGGCGCCGACCTGATGACGTGGTTTATGCACGGCCGCAAACCCATTGCGGTAACTGCCATTATAAGGCATTATAAGCCCAAAGAGTACCCGAAAGTGGATGATGATGCCACGATTATTTTAGAATATCCCAATTCAACAGGACAGATTGAAGCGTCATGGAACTGGCCGTTTTCAATAAAAGACCTGGAAATATTTGGCGAAACTGGATACTTGCATGCACTCGATGGTAGGAATATCGTGAGCCGGATGAGGGAAAATATTAAAGGGGCTAAAGTGGCCGATGCATTATCCGCTCCTGTTAATGACCCGATCAATTACTTAACGGCAGTCTTTAACCATATAATTCCGGGAACAAATGATCAATCATCCCTTCAATATAATATGGTTGTAATGGAGATACTGGACGCTGCGAAGAGATCAACTGTTACGGGCAGGAGAATAGTTTTATAGGTGCAAGAACAGGGAGCAAACTGTGATTAATACTAAATAAAGACCTCTTTTTTTTAGGGGAAAATGATGTCTGGTCATGTTCTGGTCCTAAAATAAAGAACAACAGCTTTTCCTGCTCCTACTGAATNNTCCAGGCTTTGTGGGTAAGCTGGTTACGGCCTCATTTTGGCTTTTAGCCATGGTAGCCTGAATATGTGTCTCAGCCATACTTGTGTGCCACATATGATTAGTTCTTCTAAAAGTACCTTGCGCCATGGAAGGGAAAAATGCCAATTCTAATTCTAATGTAAAAATAATGAGGGCAGCTATTTACGAAACATTTAATGGACCTATTGCAATTCAAAATGTGGAAGACCCCACTCCAAATGACGAAGGAGTAGTTGTTAAGGTTAAGGCTACAGGCATGTGTCGTAGCGACTGCCATGGCTGGATGGGGCATGACGCAGATATAAAATTGCCTAATGTTCCCGGACATGAGCTGGCCGGAAAAATCGAGGCAATTGGAAAGAATGTTCGAAATTTTAAACGAGGAGACCGGGTAGCAGTTCCTTTCGTATGTGGCTGCGGGAGTTGCGATTAATGTAACTCGGGCAATCACCAGATATGTGACTATCAATCACAACCTGGGTTTACGCATTGGGGTTCGTTTGCAGAATATGTAACTATAGATTATGCATACACTGATAGAAAGAACCATCTCACTTAAAGAAGCGGCCATTGCCTTAACAAACATGGATAAATTTGAGCATAAGGGCATCCTGGTGATTGATTCATTTTAATAAATACTTAAAAAANNGAACCACTCGTGCGAGCTGCAGGTCTGGTCTCATATCTTCGTACAACTATAAAGGATGTTGCTTTACATTATATTTATCAGAATACAATTATGGAAGTATTATAGCAACCTGCGCCGTTGGTCTAAACCTGCATTCTGCAATGTACAGTCGGAGGCAAGTCTGCGATACTTTACCTTATTGAGCTTCAATAGTACTTAAGCAGTTTATGTTATAAATGATGCTGAATAAAACATGAGAGAAGGCTGTATATCGTATTCCATTTTGTAATTATTAATCATTATTAAAAAAAGGAAATTATGCTAAAGTATTCCGTAGGTTTAGATGTATCCTCTAAAGATATTCATGCCTGCATTTCTGCCATTGATGCAGAGCAAAAGGTAACGGTTATTTCATCTAAAGTAATTAATAACACACCAAAGGGTTTTGAGATTCTAATTACCTGGATAGAAAAAACAGAAAGCAGAAAGAGCTTCCATTAGTCATTGGAATGGAAGCAACCGGTATTTATCATGAAGAATGTGCTTATTATTTGTATGATAAAAAATACTCCATTTGTGTAGTGTTGCCCAACTACGCAAAGAAGTTTTTACAAGCAAGTGGCTTGAAATCCAAGAATGATAAAATAGATGCAAAAGGTTTAGCTCAAATGTTTGCTGAAAGAGCATTTGCGTTATGGGCACCTATGGATAAATTTTATTACCACTTAAGAGCCTTGACAAGGCAACAAGAATCTCTGCAGGAAATAAAAACAAGTGTTGTAAACCAGCGTAGTGCTGCAAAGAGAAGTGCTTTCAGAAACAAAAAGGTTATTAACCAACTCAATGAAACNNAAACAATAAAATGTTTAGAAAAGAAAATTGCAGAAATAGAGAAAAAAATAGTTACTCATTTAAAATCAAATAAAGAAATAGAAGATCATGTCCAAAATGTTTTAACGGTTACAGGAATAGGAATTGTGACACTCGCAATTCTCCTGGCAGAAACAAATGGTTTTTTATTGTTTAAAAACACCCGTCAATTAGTCAGTTTTTCAGGATATGATGTAGTGGAAAATCAGTCAGGAAGGCACCGGGGTAAAACTAAAATTTCTAAAAAGGGAAATAGTCATATTAGGAGATCATTATTTTTTCCTGCATTTACAGCAGTGTATCAGAAATGTAAACCCTTCTTAGATTTATATAACCGAACATTCGAAAAGCACAAAATAAAAATGAAAAGTTATGTAGCTGTGCAGAAAAAATTACTGGTCATAGTTTATACGATTTGGAAAAAAAATGTACGCTTTACCGAAGAATACACTACTGATAATACAAGAGAAAGGGAGCTGGCGTCAACCTCTCTGGACAGCTTGGTACAAGCTGAATAAATTAGTGCCAGGCAAGCTGTCACTAAACATGGTAGAATACTATCGAATGATCGCTGTATGTCTCCTCTCTGGAAAGTCAAAGATACTCAAAAACAATTTTTAAAATTTATTTGGAAATGAACATAGTACCTCCTGACCGACGGGTGTATAAACTCACAGCTAGTTTCCTGGAAAATGCATCAACATTTTAAAACTATTACTTTGCGTATGATAAAATCTTCCATGAAGCAAAA
>PKYU01000407.1:5988-10585 GCA_003132765.1 Chitinophagaceae bacterium
AAGCCTTAATTGAGATCCAGCAAAAGGTTAGACGCGATAAACCAAATCAGTCAATCAATATTTCGAGGGAAGATATTACCCACTTTGTAGGTACTACCACGGAGTCGATTATTCGCACTGTAAGCGATTTTAAAACAGAAAAATTAATCGAAATTAAAGACACCAATATCATCATTAAGTATATGGAAAAGCTGAGGGATCTCTTGAATTGAGGATGTAAATGATCCCGTATAAGTGGGTATTGTAGCACGTTCTTTTGATTCCTGCCTTGTTTGCACAGTGCATGCGCATGATGTAAAATCAGGGAAGGAGCTGGCCCAATTTAAGTTGTAATTATTGCAGTAATTATTTTAGTAGCTCACCTTACTTCCTAAAACTCATTCTAACAGTTTTCTTAATACCAGGATTTGTACTCCAAATGAGTCCTAAAAATATTTCTCAACCAATAAGATTCTGAAAAAATGCACAACAAGGGTTCCGCTTTCGACCATAGTTCCCAACGAGATGCTAGCTAAAACAGCAAATATTTTCTAAGTTGAATTACCCTTGTATTTTTCTTCATTGCTTCGTCGTACCTTTTGTAAGTAATTGTTATTCATAAAAAACGGTATGCATGAAATTTCTTTAGTGAGGAATATTTTTAAGACCCTCGAAAATGAGTTTCCGGGGGAAATAGACCGGGTACGAACCATCCACCTCACGGTTGGCATATTAAGTAATGTGCAGCCCATCCTCATGCAGAATGCCTTCGAAGCCGTTTTGCTGGATGAACCCACTTATAAAAATGCCACTTTAAAGGTTAAGGTTTTACCCGTCCTTGTCCATTGCGATGATTGCGATAAAGACAGCGAAGTAAAAGATTATAAATTTGCCTGCAGCATTTGCGGCAAGCCCAGTAAAAATGTGGTGCAGGGAGAAGAGTTGCTGATAAGCAAAGTAGAATTTGAAGAAGAGAAGATAGAAACAATCTAAATATGAGATATGAAACCTGAATTATGAAATCCTTATCTCATAACTCATATTTCATAATTCATATCTCAAATATTAATTCATATTTCATAATTCATATTTAAGAAATGAGCACTCCAAAATCAAACAGAGCCCCCGTCGGTTCAGTACAATGCGAGAACACTACATTGAATTTGCTTAAAGCAAATGATTTTGTAGCCAAAGCCATCCGGGAACGGTTGCCCGATATGCTGGTCATTAATATTTGTTCTTCCCCCGGCAGTGGTAAGACAACACTCATGCAGGAGACCGGCAAGCTCTTAAAAGGCAAACTCAATATGGCAGTCCTCGTCGGCGACCCTGAAACAGAAAGAGATGCCATCCGCATGAAAGAAGTAGGCATCAATGCGCTTCAGATTGTAACGGGCGGCATGTGTCATATAGAAGCACAGATGGTGTTGCAGGCCCTCGACCATATCAATCTCGATGGAGTGGATGTATTATTTATTGAAAATGTAGGCAACCTGGTTTGCCCCGCCGCTTTCGATCTGGGAGAAGATTATCGGGTCACGGTTATTTCCGTAACCGAAGGAGATGATAAGCCCAAGAAATATTCCCGCATGTTTTTAACCAGTGAGCTGATGCTGGTTTCCAAAGCAGACCTGTTACCTTATGTTCCTTTTTCAGTAGATGCCATTACAAAAGATGCCAGGGATATCAATCCCGACCTCGAAGTCATCAGCATTGCCAGTTTAAAAGGCGAAGGATTGGAGAAGTGGTGTGATTGGCTGAAGCAAAAAGTAAAAGCAAAGAAAGAAAAACTAGTAATGAGCAATTCGTAATTCATATTTCATAACTTATAATTTGAATTCTTATCATATACATATTAACGGCATCGTTCAGGGAGTCGGCTTCCGGCCCAGGGTTTTTCAACTGGCAAAACAGATGGAGTTGAATGGGTATGTAAAGAACGGAAGCGACGGGGTACATATTTTCTTTAATGCTTCGGAGGAAAAGGCCCATTCTTTTTTACAAACCATAAAAGAAAATGCCCCGGTACAATCAAAAATTATTTCAGCTCAACTACATAAAACGGCAGATAGAATCTTTGAAAATTTTTCAATAATTACGGAAGAAGATAATAGCAGCAAAAAGCAGGTATTGATGTCACCGGATACTGCATTGTGCTCAAAGTGCAGAAACGAATTGCATAGTAAAAATAACCGCCGTTACCGTTATCCATTTATCACCTGTACCCAATGCGGCCCCCGGTACTCTTTCATTAAGGACTTGCCTTATGAAAGAATCAATACATCTATGCAGCTTTTTGAAATGTGTGATAGTTGCAAAGAAGAATATAATAATGTTACTGACAGAAGATTTTTTTCTCAAACGAATTCATGTACTGAATGTGGTATTCGACTGAAGTTGCATTCCAATACTTCAACTTGTTATTCTGAAAAAGCAGAAGAAGTGTTAGGACTGACAAAGAAATTATTGGAGGAGGGAAAAATTATTGCTGTAAAAGGAATCAGCGGATATTTATTAATAAGTGCTGCTGATAGTCCTAAAGCCATTCAATCATTGCGAAACCGAAAACATCGGCCGGACAAACCATTTGCCATCTTATACCCGAATTTAGAAACTGTCAGAAATAGTTTTGAAGTAAATAATCAGGAAGAGACTTTATTACAAAGCAGGGTATCTCCTATAGTATTGTTGTATCCGAAGCAGTTGGCCTTTACAAATCTTGCTATACAAAATATTGCACCGGGATTAAAACGACTGGGCATAATGCTTCCCTACAGTCCTTTGCTGGAATTGATTGCAGAAGATTACAGCATGCCATTGATTGCAACCAGTGCTAATATTTCAGGTTCGCCAATTATTTATAAAGATGATGATGCGCTGGAATATCTGTTCGATGTGGCAGATTATATTGTCAGTTACAATAGGGAAATAATCATTCCACAGGATGACAGTGTGGTACAGGTTTCAAAATATTCCGATCAACAGACCATACTTCGAAGATCAAGAGGATATGCTCCTTCTTTTTTGAATTACAATCCAGTAAAGGAAACTTGTGTGTTATCTACCGGAGCATTCTTAAAAAGCAGTTTCACGTTATCAGTAAATGGAAATATTTTTATAAGCCAGTTTATGGGAAGCGGGGAAAGTTATGAGTCACAGCAGATGTATAGGGATACACTTAGGCATTGGCTTGAATTATATAGTGTAAAACCCGAAGTAATTATTACCGACAAACATCCCAATTATTTCTCTCATCAATATGCAAATGAACTGGGAGGAAAATTTAGCGTTGAAGTAAAATATGTGCAGCATCACGAAGCACATTTTGCAGCCGTGCTGGCAGAAAATAATTTATTGCAGACTGAAGAACCAGTCATGGGCGTTATCTGGGATGGTACTGGTCTGGGTATTGACGGCAATATCTGGGGAGGAGAATTTTTCAGATTTGAGAATAATGAAATTCTCCGCTGTTATCATTTCGATTATTTCCCGGCTATAGCCGGAGATAGACTGGCAATGGAACCCCGCATTGCCGCTTTATGTGCATCGGCTGATTCCTGGCCGCAACCGGAAACATTAAAAGAAAAATTCTCTGATACAGAATGGAACAACTATCAATCGTTGATCAGCTCCACCAATCTCTTTTCTTCATCCGTAGGAAGAATATTTGATGCCGTTGCTTCTTTATTAAATATCTGCGACAAACAGACCTACGAAGGCGAAGCCGCCATGTACTTACAGGCATTGGCGGAAGAGTATGTAGAGGAGAATGGGTTTGTAATGGATGATAGCTATTTCAAAGAAGGCTCACATTATTATAGAATCCCAACAGCTAGTTTAATACAGGGAATAGTGCAGGATATTAAAAAGGGGAAACCCAATAACTATATCGCTGCCAAATTTCATTATTCGTTAGTTTGCCTGATTGGTATTGTTGCAGACTATGTTCAGGTTAAAAATATCTGTTTCAGCGGTGGCGTATTTCAGAATGCCTTGCTGGTTGACTGGATACAGCACGTGTACAATGAAAAGTGTCAAATATTTTTTCACAAGAACCTATCACCTAACGATGAGAATATTTCATTTGGACAATTAGTTTATTACGATAATAATATAACAACGTTGAATAAAGATGATTTATTAGAAAGAGAAGTTTTAGAGAAGCAGGAAATTATTAATTCTTAATTATTTATTTTTAATTATACAACTATGTGTTTAGCAATTCCCGGAAAAATTAAATCCATCGACCTGCTTTATGACGGAGCAGTAAAAATGGCAAAAGTTTCTTTTGGTGGTATTATCAAAGAGGCATGGCTGGAGATGGTACCCACTACCGAAGTCGGTGAATATGTTTTGGTGCATGTGGGTGTCGCCATCAGCAAAGTAAATGAAGAAGAGGCCGCCAAAGTATTCAGTTACCTGAAAGAAGCAGGTGAGTTGGATGAGTTATATNNTTGAACCACTAAGACACAAAGTATCACAAAGCCTTAGTGAATCTTAGAGTCTTTGTGTCTTCGTGGTTTAATTATTAATAATAAAAACATTGCCATGAAATACGTATCAGAATTTCGTTCACCGGAAATAGTGGAAGCCTTGTTGAAGGAAATCAGGGAAACAG
>PKYU01000184.1 GCA_003132765.1 Chitinophagaceae bacterium
TTTGTGATGTAAATGCCTAAATTAACCCTAATCAAAAACCATTTTCAGATACTCCCTTTACCTTTGGTTCGCTTTATCTATGCAGTTGCTCGTTTTTTTATCAGGTCTGTATTAAAATATAGAGAATCTTACCGGTTAAATAAGTAATCGCAAAAAAAGAGATACAATTAAATCTTTTCTTCATATGTTCCATTCATGTTATCGTCTTTTTTTGATTAATTCAAGTACTCCATTTATAAATGTGAGAGGATGAATTGGATTGCCGGGTACATACAGCTCAATTTTATATTTAGATAAAAAACTCCTGTCCAGTGCCGGGCTTCCCTCAAATATTCCTCCACTGATAGCATCGGTTCCTGCAAGAATTATGATTTTCGGTTCTGGTATCGCATCATAGCAAATTTGCAAAGGCTGGGCCATATTCTCTGTGATGGGACCTGTTATTACAATGCCGTCTGCATGCCGGGGAGAGGCTACAAATTCTATCCCAAAGCGTCCCATGTCAAAGTTTACATTACTGCAGGCGTTTAGTTCCATTTCACAACTGCCATCTCCACCGGCACATACCTGCCTTAACTTTAAAGAACCGCCGAAGTAGTCATAAATTTCTTTCCTGATCAAGTCAGGATTCAGTTCAACAATTTCATCCTTTCCTTCTTTGATGACAAGTTTTTGGCGCTCATTGGTGGCCATTCTATAGTCTGTTGTAAATTTTATTTTGCCGGGAAAAGCAACGGCGCACTCTCCGCAAAAAGTACATTTTCCTAAATCGATGCAAATAGGACTTGTTGAAATAGCATTGGNNATTAACTTTTTCTGTACAGATAACGGGCCTGCCCCTGAATATACCAGGCACTACTGCAGTTGTCACATCGGGTATATATTGCTTACCCTGGTGGAACAGTATTTTCAAATTGTCTAACATTTTTGCATCAAATTATTTTTTACAAATCATGGCCGCAATAGCTCAAGTCAAAACTTTTATTACAAATCGGGAAATCAGAAATTTCATTATTTCGCACCGCAAGAGCCAATGCCAACCAGTTGTGGAAAGAGGCGTCTTTAATTTTATAGTGCATCAATTCTCCTCTTTCATCTGTAATGGCACAATGACAAATTTCTCCTCTCCATCCTTCTACTAAAGAAATAGTAAATGAGTTGGGTGAAGGATCAGGTAATGAAGAAGCTTTATTATCCTCTTGCGGAAGAGTTTTTATTAATCGCCTGATGTAGCCGATAGACTGATCTATTTCTTTTTTTCTCAGGCGGGCCCTCGAATGAACATCTCCATGATTTTTAATCAATGGCTGATGCTGTAATTCGGGATATAAATCATGAGAATGTGAGGAACGGATGTCCCTCACAATGGCGCCCATCCTGGCAGATATTCCTACTGTGCCCAATGTAGCTGCCTGTTCGGTAGATATAACACCTGTTTTCTCAAACCTTGCCAATACACTAGGCATGCTGAATAATTCTTCGGATATTTCTTCAAAGTCTTTTTCAAACTCATCTAATAAGATTGTCAATTCAGAAGCTAATTCATGAGTAAATGGAAAATTGGTTTTCCCTGCGCGGATAAGGCCTTTGGCCAAACGATTGCCGCACCATTTTTGAAAGTAATTGATTAGCGGTGTCCTTAACCTTCCATAAACAGCGCTTCCCAGTTGATAAGCCACATCTGTGCACATGCCGCTTAAATCACCCGTATGAACTGCTACCCGCTCCAATTCTAAGGCGAGTGTGCGGGCCAATTGCAAATCCCTCCCCGGTTGAAAGTTGCACATGCTTTCCCAAAGATTTACAAATGCTACCGTATGCCCGGCAACTGAATCGCCGGCAATGTTCTCTGCCAATGTAATCCTTTGAAGCAATTTTTTCTTTTCAAGAAATAATTGTTCTATACCTCTGTGCTGATAGCCCAATTGTATTTCGAGATGAAGGATCTGTTCGCCATTGCATATAAACCGAAAATGCCCGGGTTCAATAATGCCGGCATGTATAGGGCCTACACCAACCTCGTGTAATTCTTCGCTTTCAATTGCAAAAAAAGGGTAACCCTCAACGTTACTATTTTTATCAAACCGGTTAAAAGGATAACGAACAGGTTTTAACCATGGATGATCTGTATATACTATTCCAAAATTTTCGTGAATCTCTCTTTCAAATTTTTCAAAAACAAAGCTGTGTTTTGTAAAAGAGGGGCATAGCTGGTTAGGCTTCACTATACAGGATGAGATGTTAATATCGTTTAATTCATCATTGGCAATACAGCAAATCAATTTGATTTTACCCTCGTATGGAAAGCCATAATAGTTTACACAATGTGATCTCTCGCTTTTCATTAAAGAAAAAACGTTTAGCTCTAAGAAGGAGGAATAGTCCAACTCAGGAATAGAGGAGACAGGGATAACCTGGTTATTTTTTAAGCTTACGTAGTTCATATTAATGCTGTAAGTTTTTAATGGATTCCTGGATGAGCGATACAAATTCATGAGGGGGATTAAGCCCCAGGTAAACAACCAATGCAAGTAAAATAAATTGTGATAGTGATTCTGCCGGGTTTATTTTTTCAAGATCATTCTCATTAAAATCAACAGCAGGAGAAAACAGTAATTTAAAAATGTTTTTTCCGAATGCCCAAATAATCATGGTCAACAGAAGCATCACAATAATCAATACCCACAAATAATTGGCTTCAAACAAAGAACGAAAAATCAAAAATTCGCTTATGAATAAGCCGGACGGAGGCATTGCCGTTGCAGAGAAAAAGCCCAACAGCATTACTATTGCGCCGGCAAGATTGTATTTAAAATAATTACCCACATCATAAATACTTTTGCTTTTATAAACACGATATATCTGTCCCATTTGAAAGAAGAGACTTGATTTAACAAAAGCATGAAAAATAATATGCAAGATGGCTGCATAATATCCCACCCCCCCCGCCGCTATTCCCAGCATAACGATTCCCATGTGTTCAATACTGGAATAGGCAAACATCCTCTTTATATTTTTCACTTTGGTCATATAAACGGCAGCCACAAAAATAGACAAGACCGCCGCAATCAGGATGACGTGATTGGCCCAGCTAAGTAATGGTGAATTAGCAACAACAATGTATATACGAAAGATTCCTACAAAACCCATATTCATCAAAACGCTGGAGAGTATAGCGCCGGCCGGAGAAGGAGCCTTATCTTTAGNNAAAAGCCGGTAAATATAAAAATGAATGCCAGCCGCAACCAAAATAAATTCAGCTCAGGCGCCTTCTTAATCAGCACCGCAAATGAAAGATCATCGGTACCTGCCTGTTTCAACGTGAAACTCAAAAATAATATGCCAATAAATATCAATGTAATGCTGATAGCGCAAACAAATAAGTATTTCCAGGTACCTTCCAACGAGCGGTTATTTCTGCGGTGATAAATAAGAGCAGAAGCGCTAAGTGTGGTGAGTTCCACAAAAATCCAGATAACAGCAATGTGGTTAGCAAGATAAGCAGCGCTGAGAGCCGTAAGCAAGGCAACCATTGCAGCAAAATAAATGGCTCTATGCTTTGGATTATCCTGCTTGGTTTTGATATAGACATAGCTGTGATACATAGTTGGGATACTGATTAGCGTTAGTGTAACCAGCAGCAAGACCGCCAATGCATCAGCAGTGAAATAATTCAACTCTGTTGCATGGGTATGCAAGTATTGGTAAATGGTAAACACAATCTGCAAAGCCAGGAAAGCAATGACAAGCAAATAATTCAATACCCGGTTACGGTTAAAAAATAATAAACCACTTATCATAAATGCTCCTGTTAAATATATTCCTGTCATCATGCTTTGATAATATTTGGTTTTAGTCCTTTAAGTTTTTTAATTGATCCACATCCACATCTTTCAATACATCCCCGATCCTGTTTACGAAAATTCCCAATAAGAAAACACTGGCAAAAATATCGAGCATGATGCCGAGGTTTACCAGCATAGGCATTTCATTTCCCACAGCAAGAGATAAAATAAATACCCCGTTTTCAATAACGAGGTAACCCATAACATGGGTAATGATTTTATGCCTGGTTACAATAATATATAACCCTGTAAAAAGCGTAGATAGCGCCACCACAAAATATATCTTACTTATCCGGTCATCAGCAATTGCGTTGGATAGAATAAAGGTTGAAATAATGATAAGCGTGATGATGATAAGCGAAATGAAATTGGGCAAAAAAGGTTCTGAATCCCGTGTAATCCTGTTTCTTTTTATTACGTAGTTTAAAAAATACGGGATGACAATCGCTTTAAAGACGATAGTTTCCAGGAGAACAAAAGTCAGATTGGCAATATTGATTTGAATAAGCTCAATAAACGCGATACCAAAAAGCAGTACTCCCTGGAACGCGAGTATTTTAATGTAAGTGAGCAAGCGGTGAGCAATACCCAGGTATAGCAACGAAATAGTAAATACGATCAATAATACATTTGCCATTTTATTTTTTATTTAGCTTAATTCTTTTCGTGATCGGGATATTGGTTTTTATTTTTTGAGTTTTTAAAAATTCTCATTGCTCACTGCCTCTTTCCTCCTGCTCTTTCGTTTTAATCACTTAACTAAACTGCCCTAGTACCAGTAATACTCCTAAAAAAATTAACAAAGTAACCGATGATAGTGCAAGTATATATTGGGCGTTATGATTCATACGGAATCTTGCCATAAAAGATTCAAGGATACCTATAGAAATCGCATAGACTATCTGAATACCGAAAAATATAGGGATAGTAAGATATAATGGAAAACTGCCCATAAACAAATTAGCAATTAAGGCGCCATACAAGGCAAACTTTAGATTAGTAGCGTATAGAATCATTCCGAGGTCAAATCCACTATTATCCAGGATCATCACTTCATGAACCATGGTAAGTTCAAGATGTGTTTTAGGATCATCAAAAGGCATTCTGCTGTTTTCAACCAGCGAAATCATTACCAAAACAAATGTTGCTAATACGCCCAGAACGTAAGATATATAAGAACCAAAATGCAATGAAGCGAAAATTTGCTGAAAAGAAGTGTGTCCCGTAAGAAGAGCCAAAGAACCCATCAGAATAAAAAATGCAGGCTCTGCAAACATAGAAAACAGGGCTTCACGGCTTGCTCCCATTCCCTCAAAACTACTGCCGGTATCCAATGCGGAAATGATGCTGAAAAATTTTCCCGTTCCCAATACATACGCAAAAAAAACAAAGTCTCCATCAAAGGATATGATCCCTTTGTACTGGCCAAAAGGGATTACCATGATAGCCATAATAACTGAAGCAAAATAAATACTGGGCGCCATCTGAAAAATAAAGCTGGTTGTTTTACTATACACTGCGCCTTTCTTAAAGAGACGAAAGATATCTTTCATCGGTTGAAGTATGCCGGGACCTTTGCGGCCGGAAGCAATGCTCTTGGTCCGGATGATGATGCCGGTAAAAAAAATGCTTACCACAATTATTAATATAAAACTGATCATTTTTATATCTGGTTTAAAAACTTTATTAATGAATTAATATAATCGAGCAGAAATGGGATAGCCAGCACAAGCACAATAAAAACGATACCATACAGGATGTAAAACTGCAGGTTCCCGTTTTGCAAAAAAGTAAACCTGTTAAAGAATTTCTTCAATTGGAGTAAAGGATAATCAATAAACCATTCTTCAGATTTATCATAAGGATGCGTTTCCTGTTCTCCTGTTTTAGGAAATACGCCGTTTATTTCTTTCTTTATTTTGTGAATAGAAAAAAGAGGTTCGGCAAGTTTTCTGTATGCACGGATGAAGGAACTGGCTGTATATTGCATTTTGCTGGTGGGAGCAATATAGCCGCAACCCCAGGTAACATTCACAGTTNNTTCTCTTTCTTACTAAAAGAATTAATCCCACCAGGCCTATAAAAATCGCAGAACATAATCCAATCAAGGACATTGTTCCTGTTAGAGAAAAGATTCCTTCCGGGATATTATTTGCGTTAAGTTGCGTAAATAAACTCAGCGGTTGTGAAAGCGCTATAACAAATGTTTTAGGGAACAACCCAATAGCCATGATGAGCATAAATACGGCATACATGGGCATTAATTTTCCAAATTCAGCCTCCACTGGTGTATGCTGTAAATTGTGACGGCCTGTGCCAAGAAAAACAGTTCCAAATGCCTTTGTAAAGCATAACATGGCAAGGCCTCCAATAAGTGCTAATCCAAAAAGGGCAAAAACTATGAAAGAAAGTAACGCCTTATCCGAACCGTGTAAACCTGTAAACATTCCATTGTAAATCAGAAACTCTGAAACAAATCCATTTAAAGGGGGTAACCCGCAAATAGCAAGTGCAGCCATTAGAAATAAAAAGGAAGTATGTGGCATTCTTTTTATCAAACCACCTAGTTTTTCAATATCCATCGTGTGGGTGGACTGGTAAACATTACCCGCTGCATAAAATAAAAGTGATTTAAAAAGGGAATGATTCAATGTATGCAACAAAGCGCCGGCAAATCCCAATACAGTTAAAAGATGATTCCCTTTCCCAATTCCGATACAACCTATACCAATACCAATTCCAATGATCCCGATATTTTCAATACTGTGATAGGCGAGTAATCGTTTCAGGTTGTGTTGTATAATAGCAAGCATTACTCCATAAATTCCCGAAATAATGGAAATAAATAAAATGATATATCCAATGATGAGGTAATCACTTTTAATTACTATCAGCATCCTCAAAATTCCGTAAATGCCGATTTTGATAATAACCCCCGACATGACTCCCGATATATGTGATGGTGCTGCCGGATGCGCATAAGGTAACCATGTATGAAAAGGAACGAAGCCAGCTTTTATTGCAAACCCAGTAAAGAAACATAGAAATAATGCAACTCCAGAACCCAAAGAATTAGTGGCGGAGAAAAGCGTGATAGCTTTAANNTTCATACGCAGGGCTACCCATATAAGACCCAGCGCCAAAAATAGGATGCTGATATGCGACTGGATTAAAAAATTAATCCCTGCATGTAAAGTCGTTCTTTTATAATGTTCAAAAATGATTAGAATAAAAGAGGAAAGCGCCATTATTTCCCAGGCAACTAAAAAGGCTATGGTGTTTTGCAAAGAACAGATGGCGATTAAACTTGACTGCACCAATATATAACTGATACAATGAAGAGACAGGTTGGATTTTTGAGAGCGGTACGCCTTCATATATTGTAAACCGTAAAAAGCTCCGGTTATTAAAGTGAAATTGATAACTAAAATAAACCAGCCGGATAACGCATCTATCCCTATAGGAATTTTGCCGGTTACCAATGAACCCTGGAGTAAATATTCAAAACTTTCACCGGCTAATGTATGGAAAGCTATGCTGCTGCTGAGAATGGCAATTGCGATTACTGTTGTTACGGTAATTATTCCTTTCCACTTCACCCGCACAAATGGAATCAGTACAATTGCTGAAAGGATAATTAGCAGAAAGAATGTAATAATTGTCATCAGATAAATTTAAAAATTGTACCAAGGAACACCAGGACAATAAAAAAAATTCCATACAAAATATACATCTGGATTTTTCCATTTTGAATAAACTGAAAATAATTCATGGAATAAAGTAACCTGTCCGCAATACCATTAAAAATCCTTGTTACAAAAAAGTCAATGTAATGAGATGAATGTTTTCTTTCTGCAGGAAATATTTCTCCGGCTGAAATCTCTTTGTATTTCTTTTTTTCCAGGATTATAAAATTCAACAGTTTCCCTAATGACTTTGAAAATGATTTCCCGGTGTATTGCAGGTGTGCTGTTGGAGCAGCATATCCGCAGCCCCATGTTAATCCTATTGCTACCGGTCGTCTGCGGGACAAACTTTTTCTTATTACATAAATTAATATTAGAAGCACAATAAACAGCATCAAATATTTCCCTATGGCTGATATACTGTTAAGTAGAGAAGAAGGGATCAAATTACCTGCGGAAGATGCTGCCGGAATCGATCGGGATACAATTTCATTTATTACAGAAAAATAGAATTGGGGAAACATGCCGATGGAAAGCATGATGAGCAAAATGAAATATTGCGGCAACCGCATACCAAATGAAACCTCACGCGGTTCCAGGTACAAATGAGTTCGCGGATTGCCAAGAAATATTGTACCAAAACTTTTTGTAAAAGTGAGCATCGAGATTCCGCCGATCAATGCAAGCCCGGCCAGCGTAAATATCATCAGAGAAATATATAAAATGCTGACGGATTTGATGCCAATCAAGATGCCACTGTAAATTAGAAACTCGGAAACAAAACCATTAAACGGAGGCAATCCCCCGATGGCCATGCCACCTGCCAGGAACAACATGGCTGTTTGCGGCATATTGCGAATTAATCCACCTAACTTTTCCATATCGCGTGTATGTGTTTGCTGATATACAGAACCTGCAGAAAAAAAAAGGAGTGATTTAAAAAGTGAGTGATTTAAAGTATGCAGCAAAGCGCCTCCAAATCCCAGGATAATCATGATAGAATTTTCAGTTCCGATTCCAAACTAACCAATGCCGAGGCCAATGCCAATAATCCCGATATTTTCAATGGTACAATAGGCGAGCATTTTCTTAAAGTCGCGGTGAACTGCAGCATTCAGAATGCCGTACAACCCGGTAAGAACAGAAATAGTGATCAGCATTTCGCCTATAAACGTATAATCCTGTTTAAGAAAAAAAATCATCCGAAATATTCCATAGATACCCAACTTAACAATTACACCGGACATGATACCGGAAATATGTGAAGGCGCTGCCGGGTGCGCTTGCGGCAGCCAGGAATGCAAGGGAATAAAACCTGCTTTAATGCCGAATCCAACAAAAAATAAAACAAACAACCAAAGGTTTGGATTGGAAGAATAGTATTTTTCAATTGCTGAAAATTCAAATGAACCTTCAGCATAATAAACCCATATTAATGCGGCAACAAGAAAAAGTACTCCAATATGCATCTGCACGAGATAATTGATACCGGCTTTTAAGGTTGCTTTTTTCTGGTGCTCAAAGATGACAAGAAGAAAAGATGAAATAGACATCAATTCCCACACGATTAGAAAAACTAAACCATTTTGTACCATGCAAACCCATAGCATGGATGATTGAAAAAGCNNGCATAGAAAGATTGGCTCTTTGTCGGTCATATTGTTTCATATACCCGATACCATAAAAAGCCCCGTTGATGCAGGTTAAATTGATGATGAGAATAAACCACGCTGAAAGGCTGTCCAAATGAAACTGAATATATCCGAATACAAAAGTTTTTCCTGTCACAATATCAATATTGTTTCCTATTAGTGCATTCACAGCCGGAATTGTTGTAACCGCTGCAATTAATAACACGAAGACAA
>PKYU01000524.1 GCA_003132765.1 Chitinophagaceae bacterium
TATCAACTTGACATGACACTAGTTCAAATGTCGACAATATTGAACCTGTATTACCTATCGACAAATTCGCTGTCGACTTGCGGGGATTCGGAATAATTGGAATACTTTCAATCATTTTCATACTTCTTGGCGGGAATTTATTTATAACTGGCATCGTATTTATTCCCCTTGGTGGACTTTTGGTGTTAATCTGGACATTTCGTTCAAAGACCCCGTGGGTTGACCTTGGCTACATACGTCCCAAAAGCTGGATAATTACTATTTTAGTTGGGTTAGTTTTGGGTGTTGGCTTTAAATTATTGATGAAAACAATAGTGATGCCACTTCTAGGTGCCAATGTCATTAATTCTACTTATCACTTCCTCTCAGGAAATAAGCCTATGCTACCTGCTGCACTTTTCTTCATGATCGTTGCGGGGTTATCTGAAGAAACAGTATTCCGTGGGTTTCTATTCGAACGCTTTGGTAAAATTTTGAGACGAAGCTTTTGGACAAAAACATTAATTGTTTTCATTACCGCCGGAATATTTGGATTGGGACACTTGAGAGACCAGGGAATTGTAGGCTTTGAACAAGCAACGATTGTCGGCCTTGTATATGGAATAATTTACGCAAAGACTAGACAAATATGGATGTTGATAGTTGCCCATGCCGTATTTGATATCTCCGCTGTCATAATAATATATTTAAACATTGAGTCAGAGGTTGCGCACTATTTCTTTAAATAGAATAAATTGATATTTTGAGGAATACATAATTGTTTGTGAAAAGTCTTTAATCACATGAAAAAGCAATTTATCAGGTAATTTGATGGTTTATAAAATGCTTTTGAAACAACGATGGTCAACAAAACTTTGCAAAAGCAGGGCTGGACAATGTAACATCAGCTATGTGCAAGCATCCGCATCTTGAACACCAATAAAATCTCATCTTAATACTGCTATCAGCTAATAACCTTAACTTCAACATAGCATTTTTCAATTGGACTGCTGTTCACCCCTGGATATCAAAAAATATCACCCTGCAGCAACAATATTAGAAAGACCTACTATATAACTATCGGAATAAAAGTGGAGACGAAGGAAGGTGAAGGGAGTGAGTTTGTTATTGAAATACCTTTAAGTAAAACGTCATGAAAAAGATATCGACCATTTTCTATTTCTTATTGTTATTTATAAAAACAATTGCGCAAAGTAATTTGCCGCCGGCTTATGAAATAAAGACCGATACTATTCTTTACAATAAATTGCCAAACTCCTGTTGGCAGATACTGGCAGATACAAATGGTAAATTCAATTTTACCGAGGTGAGCAACCCGCCCGTTGCAAAAGAGTTTCATTGTCAAACGGCAGATAAAATAAAATTCGATTATGCGATTCATGGGTATTGGTTCCGGTATGTTTTAAAANNACGATGAATCATGATGCCAAAATTTCTTTAGGCGATAATTTATACTCTCTAATTCCATTTTTTTCTCCTCAGAACGAAGAATCTGATTTCTTTTGCGTATACCCTGATGGAAATGTTACACACCTGGTTAATGGATTTCTGACTCCCTGGAGTAAACTGGATGGCTTAAAAGAAAACAGGATAATTCCAATAATGGTGCATCCCGGGGAGCAACTTACTATTTACAGGAGAATATATAACACATATAAATTTTTTCCATCCCCTGAATCTGATTTTTGGGTGGGGTTTAGTTCCACTGATAAAATAATTAAACAGGATTATGCAAAGGCAGATACAAAATATTTTAACAACATCCAGAATTCATTCATTTTTGGAGTATTACTATTTGCAAGTCTTTTTATCTTTTTCTTCTTTATAATCGTCCGGGAAAAGGTATATCTCTACTTTTCTTTATATCTTCTTTCTCTCGGCATTGGCAGGTTTAATATATACTCAGAAATGTACCATGTTTTCTTCAGGGAATATCCAGTACTCTATGTTTATATTTTTCAATTCATATGGTTCTTTTCCATATTTTTTCTTATCTATTTTATTCGTTACCTGCTCAATACCAAACAATTTTTACCCGGGTGGAACAAATTCCTGGTTGTTTCAACTATTGTATTCACATTTACATATTTGATTTCTCTAATTGTTCAATTTTCTACCAATTATAATTTACTGCTGGATAAAATTCTTCAAAATGAGAACATAATCATTACCCTGAGTATTCCGGCTGTTATTCTTATGTCTCTTAAACGGATTAAAACAAGCAAAGTTCTTATTTTTATCGTTCTGCCACTTCAAATTGCCTGGAGTATTTGCTTTACAATATTTTCATTTGGTGGGTTACAAACAAATTGGCATTCAATTGAAACCATTTTATTAAGCTGTCTTGTCATATCATTTTCATGGATTTTATTACACCGTTTTGCTGATTTAAGAAAACAGATAGTGCAAAAAGAACTGGAAAAGGAAATTGAGAGAAGCAAGCTTATAGAAAGCCAGAAAATAGAATTGGAAGAGCAGGTAACATACCGAACTGCTGAATTAAAGGAATCCTTGAAGAATTTGAAGTCAACTCAGGCTCAACTCATTCAATCCGAAAAGTTGGCATCTCTTGGTGAAATGACGGCCGGCATTGCGCATGAAATACAAAACCCTTTGAATTTCGTCAACAATTTTTCGGAAGTGAATAGTGAGTTGATTGGTGAGATGAAACAGGAAATTGATAAAGGGAATCTGGATGAAGTAAAAACTATTGCAAATAACATTGACGAAAATGAACAAAAGATAATGTTCCACGGCAAAAGAGCCGATGCTATTGTAAAAGGCATGCTGCAACATTCACGAAGCAGCGCTGGCAAAAAAGAACCTACCAATATCAATGCCTTAGCAGATGAATATCTGCGGCTCTCCTATCAAGGGTTACAAGTGAAGGATAAAAGTTTTAATGCTGAAATAAAAACTGATTTTGATGAAACTTTCGGCGACATCAATATTATTCCGCAGGATATTGGAAGAGTGTTGTTGAATTTATATAACAATGCTTTCTACGCAGTAACTGAAAAAAAGAAAATTATAGGACCAGAATTCGAGTCAACCGTTTCAGTTAGTACAAAAAGAACCGACAATATAATTATGATATCGGTAAAGGATAATGGCAGCGGCATTCCGCAAAAAGTAGTAGATAAAATCTTCCAGCCCTTTTTTACCACCAAACCTACAGGAGTAGGAACTGGATTAGGATTGAGTTTGAGTTATGATATTGTGAAAGCACATGGTGGGGAAATAAAAGTGGAAACGAAAGAAAGTGAGTTTACGGAGTTTGTAGTTCAGTTGCCTATATTAGCATAACCATGCCCTGATTGGCTAAGGGCAAAGGAACTCGGAAATAAAATGGCTGATTCGATGTTAAAAAAATATTGTAAATGAATGGCCGGCTTATAACACTAGTTGTTGCTTTGGAAAACTGCAAATTCTGCTCAAAATTTCCCTTCAGATATCGCTCATTCCGCCAAAAAGTACACTTAAATTGAATTAAATTTGATTGTAAACGGAAGGCATAATAAGACTCCCATTTACCAGTAACCCTTTTGGCATAAATGCCCTCCGTTATATGGGAATAGCGACAAATGATATTAGCTTAAGTGAATTGCAGGCAAAGATAATTGAGCAGGAAAAACCATCTACCAGATTCAACCTGAACGAAATATTTTCCGAAAGAAATTTCTCATATCTCAATCCTTTCCCATTGTTTATCTCTAATTTCAATGCTGTACCACATAGCATTGAAGAGGAATCCATTGACTGCAAAAAGGCTAACAAATGGTTCGCTGAAACCTATAAAGAAGAAATCAAAGAATTCCATTTCTCTAAAAGATATTTCTACGGGAACAAAAACGCAGAATTGGATGACATCTTTTATGTCATCTATGACGACCTTCTTGTGAATTTTGATACCAGTTGCTCTCATGTCAGGTTCCTATTTCGCAAAACAGATATAAGTAAGGTGGAATCGGTTATCAATGGAATGAAGAAATTTCGGGAAAGAAGAGAAAAACGAAAGCCTGAAATTTCACTTCTCGTAAATACCAAAATTGGAATGGTGACCAAATCATTGGAAATATCAAAACCAAGATTAAGTATCGAGGATAACTACAATGATGATTTTGCGGAAATACATCAAACAATTATCAAAAGGCTTTCAAAGAAAAATGATAAAGGTTTGGTTCTCCTGCATGGAAAGCCAGGAACAGGCAAGACATCTTATATCCGGTATCTTATATCTTCTCTCAAAAAAGATGTGATTTTTCTTCCTCCAAATATGGCCGGAGCAATTACCAACCCCGACCTCATTTCCATCCTCATTGATAACCCAAACTCAATATTTGTGATTGAAGATGCAGAAAACATCGTTATTGATAGGTCAAGAAATGGCCGTTCTCCGGTATCAGCTTTGCTCAACATTTCTGATGGTTTGCTTTCCGATTGCCTCAATATTCAAATAATTTGTTCATTCAACACTGACATTTCCAGAATTGACAGTGCCTTGATGAGGAAAGGCCGGTTGATAGCAAAGTATGAGTTCAAGGAACTGGAAGTAGAAAAGGCAACGCAGCTATCAAGAAAATTGGGCTTTGACTCAAATCTGGATTCACCAATGACCCTCACAGCCATTTACAATCAGGATGAAAAAGATTTTCAACAAATAAGAAAAAGGAATCCGATAGGATTCAGGTCTATAAACCAAATATAAAGTGTATAGCAAAATTTAAAATGAAAAGCTCGACAGCTATTATTATTATCGAAGCAATTGAATTAAATATCAATCTGGGAGGCTATGGAATTCTTGACTCCGAAGACATTATACTTCACCTTATTGAGGGTGAGTTCATGTATTGTGATTTAGCCGTTGATGGCAAATTACTTGTAACAGAAAAACAGCTCGACCAGATACTCGCCATAGAAAATATTTCAATTCATAAAATTTTTAATTCAATACTATACATCAACTCTTTATCACCTGCAGGCCGCAATAAATTCAATCAATCAAAAAAGCAGGTTGAATATGTATCAATTGAAAATTTTGAAGATGATTTACAAGATAACGTATTAATTTTCAGATTAATTTCATAGAATGATAGAGAAAAGAATTGAGTATCAACTGACAGGAATTTCAGGTGAATTTTTTGTAGCTGCAGAACTTGCAAAACGAAATTTTCAAGTGTCAATATCTTTAGGAAACGCTAAAGGAATTGATTTGTTCGCCAAAAACGAGGTTGGCGGAAAAATATTTCAAATTGAAGTAAAAACTCTAAGAAAAAAACCTAACTGTTTTTCATTAAAAACAGCAAGACTCTATAAGGACTTTATTTATATATTTGTTTACTTAAATGGAAATGGTATTCAACCAGACTTTTATATTTTGAAAGGAGAAGAGATTCTTGGTAATCTTAAGCATTTTTATGGTTCAAGTTTGGGCACGAGCAGGGAAACAGTAAATCATGGACCTCTACAAGTGTATCATAACAATTGGTCAATCCTTCAGAACCAAAATAGCATTCAATAAAATATTTTTACCTCTTCAATAAAAAAATTTGGTTCAATTCATTTCTCAATTCATTTCAAAAAAGTATCACCGAAAAAATAGTAACCTCCGCGCTCTGAAATCCTTATCCCAAGTGGTTTTATAAAAGAAAATCAAAAATAGAATTTAGGAGGTAGACCACCTGATTAGTAATCAGCTGCTCTACCAACTGAGC
>PKYU01000236.1 GCA_003132765.1 Chitinophagaceae bacterium
GATAATTAGAAAATGGCCTTTAATACGGAATGTTGACTTCGCATTCCATTTCAATGCTCAACTATAAATTTCCTGATAAAATTCAACGCAATCATACCCGTTATTTCTATATTCCGCTTCCTGTTAAACCGGAGATTAATTTTTTGCGTCTTGTATTCTGTTTTGTTCCCGGCTGCCATCCATACGGTACCCACAGGTTTATCTTCCGTGCCGCCATCAGGGCCCATAATACCGGAAACGGCTAAGCCATACTCCGTATTTAAACAGGACAATAATCCATTCAGCATTTCGATTACAGTTTGTTCGCTTACTGCACCAAAGGTGTTCAGCGTATTTTCATGAACTCCAAGAACAGTTCCTTTTACCTTGTATGAATAACTGATAATACTGCCTTCATAATAGGCCGAAGACCCGGGAACGGAAGTAATAAGATACGCAATATATCCCCCCGTGCAGCTTTCAGCGGTAGAGATGGTTTTATTTTTTGATTTCAATATTTTTCCAATAACTACCGGTAAGGGGTCATCTACGTCTGTAACAAGATATGCCGCAGTTAACGATTTTAATTCTTTGAAATAGCGGTCCATTTTTTGTTCTGAAGCTTGTTTATCAAAACCTGTTGTTGACAGGCGCAGCCTCACCATGCCATAAGTTGGTAAATAAGCCAGCTTAATTTCGGAGGGCAATTCATTTTCAAAATCCCTGATCATTTCTGCAAGTGCCGATTCTCCGATTCCGGCTGTTAGCATTGTGCGGTGAATTATTACAGGCAATTCAAATTTTTCTTTCAATAATGGAATTACTGAATCCTCAATCATCNNTTACCTTCTTTGGTGAAAACCATCCCCGGCGCCGTCCCTCTCCTGTTCTGGATCACCTTACATACATCAGGAACTTCTCCCTGAAGAAGGTTAATATCAGTAACCGGTCTTTTAAAAACTTTTTCAAACAAATACTTTACATTTTCAAGGGCATCTTCATTCACAATCATTTTTCCGCCAAAATATTCACACAATACCTTCTTCGTAATATCGTCAGATGTGGGCCCAAGTCCCCCGGTCATCAATATAATATTGGCTTTCTCGCCTTCTTCATCGAGGCTATTGCGGATTTCATCTGCATTATCCCCAACGGCTACACGCCTTGTTACGGCAATCCCGGCGCTATTGAGTTGGCGGGCAATCCATCCGCTGTTGGTATCGGTAACCTGCCCGATCAACAGTTCATCTCCTATTGTAATGATGCTTGCGTTTACACTTTTCATGTGCCAAAAATAGGATAGCTTGTTTAGATTCCGATTTAGAGTTAAAAAGCTATCCATTATTTACAAAACTCCAAACTTATCGAACAATCAGTTTACTTTTTATAGATGTTCCGAAGGATTTGATGCTTTATTCAATGAATCTAAGATCTGATAATCTGCTCCTGTTTCTGTGTGCGGCTAATTCTCATTTTTATATTTTAGTTTTGATTGGTCAAAAGCATTTAGTGAAAAACCTACTCTTTCCTTTCTTTTTTCTATCTGCCTTGCATATAAATGCACAGGATATAAAAGGCACCTTCAACAGCGCTCTTAAAAAATTAACCCTTGACAAAAGTTTTAAACATGCTACCATCGGGCTGCTTGTTGTAAATAATTCTACGGGGAAAACAATCACGAGTCTGAACGCTGAAACAGGTATGGCGCCGGCAAGTTGCCAGAAAATTATTACTGCATCTTCATCTTATGAATTGCTGGGCCACAACTACTCCTTCAAAACTACCTTGGGATATACGGGGAAAATTGAAAATGGTATCCTAATGGGCGACATTATTATAACCGGAAGCGGAGATCCCACATTGGGAAGCTGGAGGTATAACGCAACAAAGGAAGACAGCATCATTGCAGAATTTAAACAGGCCATATACCGGGATTCGATCAACGAAATAAGCGGGCATGTGAACGCGAACGAAAGTAGCTGGAAGGGAGAAATAATTCCAGGAGGATGGATATGGGAAGATGTAGGTAATTATTATGGAGCAGGTGCGGAGGCAATTAATTGGCGGGAAAACCAATATGACCTGTTCCTGAAATCCGGAAAAAATACCGGTGATCCGGTTCAATATGTATATACCAATCCGCCATTTGTAGAAGGCCTTGATCTAAAAGTGCTGGCAACAAGCGCCCGGAAAGGCAGCGGTGACCAAACTGTAATTTATATACCCCTGTTTGGAAAAACAGGATTTGTGAGAGGCACTATTCCCTTAGGTGAAAATAATTTCAGCGTTTCCGGAAGTATGCCTCATCCTGCGAAACAATTGGCTCTAAGTCTGGAGGCGGCATTAAAAAAAGTGTCAGTTGATTCCCTGACCGCCGGGTATCCCAAAACCAAGCTTGTTTTGCCCCAAATGCATTCATTTTACACCCATAAATCGCCGGTTTTGGATAGCATCATTTTTTGGTTTCTCAAAAAAAGCATCAATCTTTATGGAGAGGCCCTCATAAAAACTATACCATATGAACAAACAAAGTATGGTGTAACAGATAGTGGTGTGAGCATTATAAAGAAATTCTGGAGTAAAAAAGGAATTGATCCGTCCGCAATGAATATAATTGACGGAAGTGGCCTCTCCCCTGCCAACAGGGTTACTCCATCAACATTAGTAAGTATATTGCAATATGCCAAAGAACAGGAATGGTATTCCTCCTTTTATACAGCCCTTCCTGAAATAAATGGTATAAAAATGAAAAGCGGTTCCATTGGCGGGGTTTTATCTTATGCCGGATATGTTACCAGCAGTAAAGGAATCAATTATACCTTTGCGTTTATTATTAATAACTTTGATGGCGATGCAAATGAGGTCAGAAAAAAAATGTGGAAATTGCTGAATCTTCTGAAATAGATTCTCCCGGTCATTTAAATATTCCAAACAATAAAACAATTATTATGCAAGACCAAAATTTCAAAAATCATGTACGTTTTGTTCCCCTTTTTCATTTCGTACTATTCTTAATACTAATTCTCTGCCTTATTGGCTCGGTATGGAATCTCGTTAAGGCTCTCGAATACCGTTCAGGAAGATTGGTTGGGGCCACTATTTTCGGTCTATGTATCGCCGGTGTACTCATAGCATGGTTTGCACGGGCCTTTGCCCTCAAGGCGCAGGACAGGGGTATACGTGCAGAGGAAAATCTGCGATATTTTGCTCTTACGGGTAAATTATTAGATAAGCGGTTACATATGTCACAGATCATCGCTTTACGCTTTGCTGATGACAGTGAATTCCTTCAGTTGGTTGAAAAAGCTATAAATGAAAAGATGAATGCAATTGATATAAAAAAAGCAATTGCAAACTGGAGGCCCGATCTTCACAGGGCATAATATATTTTCAGCATATTTCCGCAGGTGGTTTTTTTAATTGGATTCTTTCGAAATGAATCCCACAGCCATTCTTCATTATATACGACGGCGATAAGTTGAGGACTTAAATTCCGGCGTGTAACATTTTCAAACTTATTTTGGAAGAACTGTTTGTCAATGTTATTTTTGCGCCGGAGAGATGTCAGAGCGGTTTAATGAGGCGGTCTTGAAAACCGTTGAGGGTTACACCTCCGGGGGTTCGAATCCCTCTCTCTCCGCAAACGAAAATGGGCACCCTATCCTGCAAATATTGAATTCCTTTAGTTGGGTTATGTTTTTGCTGCTTTGGGGATTTTAGAATTTTCATAGAAAAAGATATTACAAGAGTATAAACCTGCACAATTCATTCAGGTCCCCAAATGGGGCAATAATATAACTATCGTCAATAAGCTTATATAATTTATTTTTTTCTACTTCCACTACTAAATTATTTTTAAATTTTAACCGGGATCCTTCCATAGCAATAACTTCTATTCCATAAACCATAAAGGCTTCCAGTAATGTATCAATTGCAGTCATTAATTTATATAAATAAATTTTCATAAATCACCTTGCCACCATAAGCAAAGCATAAAAGGGAGGTAATGATGATTAAAGCGCTTTGCAGGATTTGAGCCTGCATAATTTTTTTGGAAAAGGGTACGCTGAATAATCCGGCAGCCACCAGCATTCCAATTATACAACCCCCGCTGAATATTACGAGGTATATCAAACTTTCTGCAGCACTTTTCATTTCGGCCATGGCAATCAAAATCAAAACGCCGCTTCCTGCGAGGCCATGAACAAGGCCCACTCCATAAGCCAGTGAATGGCTGTGCTGGTGTGCCCTGGTATTACCAACATGAATGTGTAAATGCCTGTGCCCTTCCCCGCCATGTTCATGTTCGTGGGTATGAACAACTAATTTATTTTCCCGAAAAAAAACCGCTAAGCGATATATTGCTAATAAGATCAACATAAGGCCAACTATTGATTCGAAATAGTGAAAGTACTGGTCCGGAATTCCCACCTTAAACAATATCATCAATATTCCGATAAATATGATTGTGGAAGCATGCCCCAATCCCCAGAAAGTGCCGTCTTTCATTGAAGTCCACATATTATTTCTTCGTGATACAATATTACTGACTGCAAGCAAATGATCCGCCTCAAAAGCATGCGTGAAGCCCGCGTAAATGGTAATTAACAGTGGTATAGAAAACATATGCTTCTTTTTAAATGGTATAAAAAACGATCCTGTGATTGCCAGTGTCTGTTATGATCAATTGCTCATTTGTAGCAGTAACCGCAAAGGGCCAATATAATCTTTCACTATTTACTTTTCCTACTTCGAGATGCTCATCTATGGATTCAAAATTGATATTTCCATAAAGTTTATCAGACTTTTGATTATTTTCCGCCGGGATATTCTTAAAATTCAATATTCGGCTGTTCCCAGTATCTGCTATCCAAATAGAACCATTTTGCAGAAAGGCATCATAACACCAATTTAAGGTATTTGCCCCCGGCTTTAAACTATATTGATTTTGGCCGCAACTTTCCAAATTCGGTTGACCAATTATTGCATCTGCGGTTTTTATAAAGGCATCTTTCCAATGATTCCATATCAATACCCGATAATACTGTGTATCGGTAATTGCTAATACTCCATCATCAGAAACTTTTATGGAGTNNTTTCTCATCAAAACTTTTTTTACCAATCACTTTGTCCGCCACCTGGTAATTTGCGGTTGGAATTGTTTCATAAAATAAAATTCTTCTGTTGCCGGTATCTGCAATCCACAAATGTTCGCCATCCCTCCATACACCATAAGGCCAATATAAATTTTGAGATGTTGCTACTTTTCCCAAGCCTTGTACATTTGGTAAATTATTTTTCATATTGGGTGACCAACTACTACATCTGCAGGTTGACCATTTACAGATGGAAAATCAATTCCATATAAGCACTCGGTGGTTCCAAGCATCGGCAACAATAAGTTTATGGCCATCACTCCACACACCGGAAGGATATAACAAATTAGCTGCATTGGCCTCACCTCCGGAATTACGTTCTGTATTAGTGGAAAACAANNAGTTTCCGGCATTTTATTCCAGATAAAAACCCTGTTTTGAGCTGTATCTGCAACAATTAATTTCCCATCAATAAAATGCAATCCTCTTGGCGCTAAAAAAGGATTTCCCTCATCCCCATAAAAAAATAAAGTTGCTTTAGTTTCAGGAACCAAACCATAATTTTTGCCTCTTATATTTATTACTTCCGTCGTCATATTTTTTTAATTAA
Organism: Chitinophagaceae bacterium; assembly: GCA_003132765.1. Taxonomy (GTDB): domain Bacteria; phylum Bacteroidota; class Bacteroidia; order Chitinophagales; family Chitinophagaceae; genus Ginsengibacter. The sequence continues at coordinate 5,686 of PKYU01000236.1, forward strand.
CATATCCTCGGCAGTTGTTCCCCCGCCAACATATTCACTACTCTCCTTCCGCCGATATTACTCTTCATTAAAACCTGTCGTACATGCACTTCACTTACTTCCCCTATTATTGCTGCCTTGCTTCCATGTTCCCATTTCTTTAATTGATACAGCATTTTATCTGAAACAGATTCATCCACAATGGCTACAAATAAACCTTCATTGGCCACATATAATGGGTCTAGCCCCAACATTTCGCAGGCACCATATACTTCTTCNNGTCTACCGGAATATTTTTTTGTGCAATATCTATTCCCAATTTTGCATCCTGAGCTATTTCATTGAGCACCGTAGCCAATCCTCCTCTTGTTGGATCCCGGAGCAGATGAATGTGTTCTCCGAATTCTTCCAGCATTTGGAGAACAATTTTATTAAGTGGCCTTGTATCGCTGTTGATAGTTGTTTCAAATTCCAAACCCTGCCTGTGGCTCATGATGGTAATGCCATGTCTTGCCAATGGACCGCTTAAAATAATTTTATCGCCTGCCTTAATATTGTCAATATCAATCTGTGCTTTAGGATGTACTTCCCCTATACCAGTTGTGTTANNATAAATGTTTTGCGGCTGCACCACACATTGCCAAATCATTCACCGTTCCATTAATAGCTAAATCACCGATATTCCCTCCTTCAAAAAAAATGGGTGACACCACATAGCAATCTGTGCTCATGGCCACTTTTCCAGAAAGATTAAAAATGGCCCCATCATGTTTTTTATTGAGTATATCGTTTTCTAATAATTTAAAAACACCGGTATCCAGTAACTGACTGGTCAAGGTGCCTCCACTGCCATGACCTAAATTAATGGTATCAAAATCAAGCTNNAGTTTAATGAATCTGTCTTAAAATCAATTTACCTATGATTCGTAAAAAAGCTTTTCTTGTTTTCTTCTTCGCCAGATCTTTCTTCGTTCACTGAAAAGGTCTTTTTCTTCTACATCGTTTATTTTTTCCTTAGGATTCTGTTTATGTACAAAACAAAATCGTTTGTAATCATAACCTAAATCATCTTCAAAGAAATTCTTGTACATTTTCCCCAATTCTTCTTCACGGTATTTGCTCAATGGTTTATAGTTTTCCTCCCGGTTGCGTTTAAATTTCTTTGCTTCTAATAGTTTGTAGAACCAGCCAAGCTTAGCCAGTTCTTTGACATTAGTTTTTACTTTTTCCCGAAACGCTTCATTTACTTCATGATAACACTCGTCTATCAATTTAACTTCGAGAGCAATATCTGTTCCCCAAGGAAGACATTGCTCCGTAAACATTTCTGCTCTCTGTGTCCCAATTCTCTTAGGTAATAAATAAGTCCAGTACTCGGAGCCGTACAAACCCATATTCCTTGTATGCGGATTAAATACAATTCCTTCTTGTGCAATCACTTTATCAGCCGCTAAAGCCAACGCAACNNCCCCGGCGCCTGCATTGCCCTGTAAAGCACTGATGACATAATGTGATTCAGTACAAATAATCTCATAAATAAGGTCATCTATTGCATTTATATTTTCCCAGGATTCTTGTGCAGAATTTTCTGCTGCTTCAATCAGGTTCAGGTGAATGCCATTACACCAGACATCTTCCCCACCCATCATCACAATAACTTTTGTGTTGCACTGCTTCGCAGCAACAAATGCTTCCCGTAACCGGCGGCATTGCTCTGTACTCATCGCACCGTTATAAAAATTAAAATGGAGATAGCCCACTTCATCTGCCTCTTCATACCATATTTCACGGTATGTTTTTTTAGATAAGTTGTCTTCAAAAATATTTAATCCTGTTTCCGGAATATTTTGAAGGATATCTTCCAATATAATAGCGGACGGTAATTTAATGGCTTCCTCTTCATTCTTTTTCAAACATTGCAACCATACAGCTCCATTTGTGGTGGCAATGCAAACAGCGTTGTTACGTTTTCCAATTATTTCACCTGGCTCACCTTTCAATATTTCCTCTTCCACAGCTCCATAACAATAATACTCTTCATTGGCTATTTCACACATTGCACCTGGATTNNTGCATTTATTTTCCTAATGACAGAAGACGTTTCTTCATTCCAGGAAAATTGAAAATCATTTTGGTTGGTAGCATGATTCCATTTACCCCTTCTATTCAAATTATATTCTTCAGAAGATTGCGGAGTAAAATTCTTTTCTTCAAATCGTTGAACTGCCAGTAATAATGCCTCCATCGCAGCTTGTGTTACTTCATGACGATATAAAAATGATTTAGATACTTTCCGAATATGAAAAGTTGCCGTAGCCCAAATAAGTCCGGCATCCATTTTTTTCTCTGCCTGTAATATCGTAACACCCCATTCCTTTTGATTATTCAAAATAGCCCAGTCCAGTGAACAGGAACCACGATCGCCAACAATACCGGGATGAATAATCAAGCAGGTATAATTTACCCAGATGATTTCAGGAATAACACTTTTTAAAAAAGGAGCTATGATCAAATCCGGAGCAAAAGCATCCACGGCTTCTATCATATTTTTTTTCGTAGAAGCGATATGCACTTTCACCTGGTGATTGAGCCGGTCCAACTCCACCCAGGCCCGTTGGCTCATTCCATTGAATGTTGTGGTTATAAATAATATTTTCATTCCGCTTCCATTTGTTCAGCTACACCTGCATAATGATAATACGCCGCACAGGCACCCTCATTAGA
>PKYU01000086.1 GCA_003132765.1 Chitinophagaceae bacterium
GTAATAGGAGCCTTTTCATTATGGCAAGCCCGGTTCAAATAAGCTCCATAATATTCAAAATGTTCATTTATCTCAAGGGCGGTTTTTTTTGTTGTGCCATTTTTTATGAGATGGTTGGTTGCTGCTGCCACCGTATTTTTATTTTCATAAGAATTTCCTGCATCGAAAATCCATTCTATCACTGATACTTCTTCAGCTCCATCATTAATATAATAAACATTTGCTCCATTTTGAAGAGTATATTTTTGACAGGGCTTGAGCGTCAAACTAAATTCAATGGCATCTTTTATTGGTGGTGGGAGGGTTCTGTCTAGCATTAAAAATTTATCTAAGATTCTGAAAATATAAGTTTATAAATAAATAGTTTGAGGTATTTTATTAATATTTTATGCAACCCCCAAACGCCAAAAATAAATGTCAGGCAGATCTGTAATACAAGGTACTGCAATTGCTATCAACAAAAATTTTCTGACACTCTTCCTGAATTTCCTGTACCGTTACTGCCCGGTACTTATTGAGTTCCTCATTCATTAAATTGGCATCACCTAACAATTCATATGTAGCAAGACTATTGGCTCGGTTTACGAGGCTAATATCCTCAAAAATCATAAGGCTTTCCGATTTATTTTTCACTTTCTCCAATTCAGTATTGTTAACCAATTCATTTTTCATATAATCCAATTCCTCTTTTACCGCCTTTTCAGCCTCCTCTAAAGAAACACCTTTAATCAATTTTCCATCTATGTATAAGAGGCCGGGATCTATACTTCCAAAATGAGAACACTGTATGCTACTGAATAGCTGTTTTTCCTTGACCAGCTTTTGATATAGCCTCGAAGAAGCTCCTCCTCCTAAAATTTCTGTGATTAGGTCCGTAACATAATAGTTTTTATCAAGTCGAGAGCCCATATGCCAGCATTTATACAATGCATCAAGAGGCACACTTGCCTTCAATTCCAAAAAAGCCGGTGCAGTTTGTTTTGGTTCAGCAGACAAGTTTCTAGCGTATTTTTTACCGGAAGGTAAAGGACCAAACCATTTCTCTGCCAAAAGCTTCACCTGCTCAAGATTTACGTTTCCTGCTACAACAACTATAGCATTTGCAGGTGTATAATGTTTAATGAAGAAATTTTGTACATCTTCCAATGTTGCCTTTTCCACATGACCTGGCTCCTTACCAATTGTCATCCATTTATAGGGATGAAATTTATAAGCCAATTCTCTCATTTTATGCCAAACATCACCATATGGTTTGTTGATATAGTGTTCTTTAAATTCTTCTACTACCACCTTTCTTTGAACTTCCAACGAATTTTCGTTAAATGCCAGCGAAAGCATTCTATCGCTTTCAAGCCAAAAGGCTGTTTCAATATTTTCTAAGGGGAGTTGCAAATAATAATTAGTAAGGTCATTGGTAGTATAGGCATTATTTTCTCCCCCCGCCATTTGCAGTACCTCATCATAGGAAGGAATATTAATGCTTCCTCCAAACATAAGATGTTCAAACAAATGTGCAAACCCGGTGCGGAAAGGTTCCTCATCTCTTGCGCCAACATCGAACATTACATCAAGGACTGCCATTGGTGTGCTTTTGTCTTCATGAACAATTACCCTAAGCCCATTGTCCAAAACAAATCTTTCAAATTTGATCATGGCCGCAAATTTGGGTTAATCCATTTCATTTTCCCAAAAAGAATTAAGAAAATAATCCTAATAAATGTGACTAACCCGGAAAGAAAATAATTTTGGCTCCCCTTTTCGGGAGATAAGAAAAGTAATTTTTTGGCCAACAGTCTGCATTAGGTTTTTATAAATGCCTATGTCATTACTGAAATTTGTATTTACTGCTATAACAATATCATCCCTTCTTAGCCCTGACTTATACGCGGGGGAGTGGGGAACCACGTCATCCAAAATAATCCTTCCGTTTACATAATTCATATTGAGCCCTGTATAGGAATAATCAAATTCATCATTAAAATGACTGTTTGGTAAAATATGAATTTCCTGCTTTGCATAATTTATAGTCATATTGAAACGTCGCAGCAAATCATTACCAATAACGCCTCCCAGGAAAGGGTAAGAAGTGGCGTTAAATTCATCATCGAGAATATTAGTTGGCACCCGCCTGAATTTATATGGTCCTAATTGAAGAGAATTGATGATAGTAAGCATCATATGCTTTTTACCACCAAGACCCTGAACCTGTATGGATACAGGTTTTCTGCGATGCTTTAAAACCGAACTATCTTCTTCAAATTGCTTACTTATTAAAAAACAAAGACCCGCACCGGTATCGATATAGAAGTTTGCATTAATGGTTCTTTCGTCTTTTATAATCAAAGGCTGAATGGGCAAAGCAGTAAAAAGAGGATGGAGCAAAAACCCAATACGAGGGTATTTTATACTTCCAGGGCTATACACTTCAATGATTAAGCTATCAAAATCTATTTTGACTATAAAGCTTTTGAAGAAGCTATACCCGATAATTCCGTCAATTTTTTCTCCATAAACACTGGTTAGAACATCATAATCATTAATGTAAAAATCGAGACTGTCAATCGTCAGCCCTGGAAATGTCAGCCGGTTATTCTTTGCAAAGTCCACCTCTCTCACACCAGCAATGCCACTAATTGTTCTTCCGGAAGGAACATGGGGAATATGAAATTCTTCGGTAGTGGCAGAATCCAATGAAATAGCCCCGCTTCCAGTATCAAGGATGAAATTTAACGGGGCTTCAATATTATTAAAACGTCCCTGAACAATCATTACGCCGCCAATAAGTTGCCTGAAATGGAATTTTGTAATGAACTTTGCAGGTTGTTCATTTTTTATTTCCTGACCGTAAGAAAAACACGCAGTTAATAAAAATGATATTAAAAAAAAACCTCTTATCATATCAACACTGAAATTAAACTTTATGCCTGTACTTTTGTAATGGATTTTACAAACGGCAACGATAATTTTAACTAAATCATAATTCATGAACTCTTCGGGGCTTCTTCAAAAAGCGATGCGATTTGAAAATCTTTCTGTAGATGAAGGAACGTTTTTATTTAACAATGGTTCGCTCGCAGAGCTGATGTACGTGGCTAATGAACTTAGAAAAAAACAAGTGCCTCACAATAAAGTAACGTGGATTATAGACAGAAATGTAAACACTACCAACGTATGCATTGCTAACTGCAAGTTTTGCAATTTTTATAGAGTTCCGGGCCATAGCGAAGCGTACATAACCGATATTGAGACTTACAAAAGAAAGATAAATGAAACCTTTCGCTATGGGGGTGAGCAATTATTACTACAGGGAGGTCATCATCCGGGATTGGGTCTCGAATATTATGTCGATCTTTTTAAAAAATTAAAAAAATTATATCCAACTTTAAAGCTGCATGCACTTGGTCCCCCGGAAGTGGCACATATTACAAAGCTATCAGGACTCACACACCGGGAGGTGCTCATTGCCTTAATAAATGCAGGACTTGATTCATTGCCCGGCCCTGGAGCGGAAATACTAACAGACAGGGTAAGACGGCTAATCAGTAAAGGTAAATGCGGAACTCAGGAATGGCTGGATATTATGATAGAAGCTCATAAACTAAATCTTACTACTTCCGCAACCATGATGTTTGGTCATGTAGAAACTATACGCGAAAGATTTGAACACCTTGTAAAAATAAGAGAGGTGCAGGCAAAGAAACCTGAAGGAGCTAAAGGATTTATCGCATTTATTCCCTGGACTTTCCAGGACGTTGACACACTTCTCGCTAAAATCAGGGGGGTTCACAATCTTACGACTCCAGATGAATATATACGGATGATTGCTATGAGCAGGATCATGCTACCCAATGTAAAAAATATCCAGGCCAGTTGGCTAACGGTCGGTAAACAGGTTGCCCAACTTTGCCTTCACGCTGGCGCTAATGATTTTGGCAGCATCATGATCGAAGAAAATGTAGTTAGTGCCGCCGGAGCGCCCCACAGGTTTACAAGCAAGGGCATACAGGATGCAATAAGAGAAGCAGGTTTTGAACCTCAGCTAAGAAACCAGCAATATGAATTCAGAGAAATTCCTGAATTGATGGAAGAACAAGTGATAGATTATTAATTTATTTTTTTCCCCTTCCATTCTTCAAAAGAAATTTTTTACTTGATAATAGTTTCTAAATCCCCAACACTAACCACAATTTTCATTAAAATTGTCTTTAATTTCTATTATTAGAATCTAAATTTTATCAAATGAAAAAAATATTTGTATCATTCATTTTATGTTTCACCTTATTCAGCGCCAGCGCTGATGAAGGAATGTGGCTTCCAATGCTGCTGGGCCAGCAGGTATATAATGATATGGTGAAACATGGACTAAAACTGACGAAGGAGCAGTTATACAGTATTAATAAAGCTTCTATTAAAGATGCGATTGTTATTTTTGGCCGGGGCTGTACCGGGGAAATTGTTAGCAGCGAAGGAATGATTTTTACTAACCATCACTGCGGATTTGGTGTAATTGCCGGCTCAAGCACTGTTGAGCATAATTACCTCAAGGATGGGTTTTATGCTTATACGAAAGGCCAGGAAATAAGATCTGATCTCACTGTAACCTTCCTCCTCAGAATTGAAGATGTAACTGACCAGGTAGCAAGCGCACTAAAAGGTTTGAATTATGAAGAGAAAGCAAAAAAAACTGGTGAGATTTATCAAAAAATTACTGATAAAGTTGCCGACTCCGCCAATTCTATTGTTGGAAAAGTCTACAGCATGTTTAATGGAAACCAATACATCATGTATGTGTATCAAATTTACAAGGATATACGCCTGGTAGGCGCGCCCCCGGAGAGTGTTGGAAAATTTGGCGGCGATACGGATAATTGGGAATGGCCGCGCCATACCGGAGATTTTTCAATTTTCCGGGTATACATGTCAAAAAGCGGGAAGCCTGCAACATATAGCCCTGACAATATTCCCTTAAAGCCCAAATGGTTTTTGCCGGTATCCTTAAAAGGTTATAAGGAAGGTGATTTCACTATGATTTTCGGTTATCCCGGAGGTACCAACCGTTACGAAACCTCCTACGGAATAAAGTTAAAAAATGAAATTGATAACCCTTCTTTGGTTAACCTCCGTGCTGTTCGTTTGAAATATATGTATGAACAAATGATTAAAGATCCTGCCATCAAATTAAAGTTGGCAGATAATTATGCATCTATTGCCAATTACTGGAAATTTTATGATGGGGAAACTAAACAACTTGAAAAATACCATGTGTATGAAGCAAAACAAAATGCTGAAAATAAATTTGAAGAATGGGCAAAAAATAAACCCGAATTTCAAAATGTTCTCAGTGATTATGAAAAGAATTATACTACATGGACACCTTATGCCAAACAAAGAGTCTTTTTATATGAGGGCATTTTGGGTTCTCCCCTTACTGCCTTTGCCTCTTCTCTAATGGCATTGAACAGGGCGCTGGTCACTCCTGGTAAAATGCAGGCCGATGTAAATAATGCGTTGAAAGCCGCTGATCTGCAAAGGGAAAAATTTCTAAAAGAAGAGGACCTGACCAGTGATAGAAAAATTATGGCCGCTACTTCAATGATGTTTTATAATGACATAGACAAAAGCCAGCAGCCAACCAGTTTTTATCTGGCCATCAAAGATAAATTTGGTTCACTGTCTGATGAATCGACTTTTAAAGCCTGGGCAAATTATGTATTTGACAATACGGTAATNNATTTAGATTCGGCAAAATGGGCGGCCTTCAATGCGAACCCTGATGCCAATACACTTCAAAACGATCCGGCATACGCATATGCCACTGCTTTTGTAGAAAATTACGTGCTTAAGTATAGCAAGATGTACAGTGATTTTATAGCAAGAAATAACGAACTAGGCAGGCTATACATGAAGGGAATTATGGAGATGGACCCCGCCGCTACAAAGAAAATGTATCCGGATGCCAATTTTAGTATGAGAGTAACTTATGGCATTGTAAAAGGTTACAGTCCCCGCGATGCTGTTTATAACGATTACCAGACAACGAGTAAAGGAATATTGGAAAAATACAAAGCAGGCGATTATGAATTTGATCTACCGCCTAAGGAAATAGAATTATTGAAGAAAAGGGAATTCGGCCAATATATCGATAAAAAGCGTAATGACCTGGTAATTGATTTTATTGCTACCACGGATATCACAGGGGGTAATTCCGGATCTCCTGTAATGGATGGTTTTGGCAATCTCATAGGTCTTGCTNNGAAGCGCTAAGTCACAAAATTCAATTTGATAAAGACCTAAACCGCACTATTTGTGTAGATATACGTTATGTACTTTGGTGTATTGATAAATTAGGGGGTGCAAAGAATATTATAAATGAACTTAAAATAGTACGGTAGAATTTGACTGATAAAAAATTAATGCGTTTTCCCTAAAAGAAGACGCATTTTTTATTTTTTTAAAGCCAATCGGTCAATTCAAAAATGATATTTTTGAAAATGATTTCTCAAAATTTAACGCCAGATCAGGCTCTTCCTAAAATAAAACAATAGTGCGCTTACCAGGAGCGCTGTCACGCCGAAGTAAAAGAGAAACTCTATTCTTTTGGCCTTTATAAAAAAGATGTTGAAAAAATAATTGTTGAATTAATAGGGGAGAATTCTCTAAATGAGGAATGCTTTGCCATTCAGTTTGCCGGAGGAAAATTCAGGATAAAGCATTGGGGGGAAATTAAAATAAAACATGGACTTAAGCAAAAGCAGGTAAGTGATTATTGTATTAAAAAAGCATTAAATGAAATTGATGAATCTCATTATTTGAAAACTCTTCAAAAACTTGCAGAGCAAAAATTAAAGACATTGAAAAATGAAAAAAATATTTTTATTAAAAAAAGGAAGCTACAGAATTTTTTATTGATGAAGGGGTATGAATAGATGCTGGTAAATGATTTAGTGAGGGGTGTTCAGGGAAAATGAGAATTATATTTTTTTATCCCTAATATTAAAAAGACTAAAAAATAAGATAATATAGTTTCCCCAAATTCTGATACTTTTAAGAGTTGGAAACAATTTATTTTTCAATCCGATAACTTTACATCATGTCCTCTCTTAGTATAACGCTCATACAAACCAATCTTCATTGGGAAAATAAGAAAGCCAACCTTGAAATGCTTTCAAAAAAAATTGAAGGCATCAAAGAAAAAACCGAGGTAATCATTCTTCCCGAAATGTTCAGTACCGGATTCAGCATGAAACCAGAGTTACTTGCTGAAAATATGGAAGGTGAAACAGTGCAATGGATGAAAAAAAATTCCGCGGAAAAAAAAGTAATTCTTACAGGAAGTATCATTATCAAAGAAAATAATGAATTTTTTAACCGTTTGGTCTGGATGATGCCAAATGGTAAATACGGTGTTTATGACAAAAAGCATTTATTTGCTTATGGAGATGAGCAATTGCGTTACAGTGCCGGCAGCAAGAGAGTAATTGCATCAGTTAAAGGTTGGAAAATAAATCTGCAGGTATGCTATGATCTTCGGTTTCCGGTGTGGGCAAGGCAATCCCCGATCTCAATAAAAAAAGAACCGGTAATTAGCTTAGAATATGATCTTCTAATTTATGTAGCCAACTGGCCCGAGAGAAGAAGCCACGCCTGGAAAACATTATTACAGGCAAGAGCGATAGAAAAACAATGTTATGTAATTGGGGTAAACCGTCTAGGGGAGGATGGTAATGAAATTCATTACAGCGGTGATAGTATGATTATTGACCCATTGGGAGAAATCATTTATCAAAAGACAGATGAAGAAGATATATATACTTTCAAATTGGAGAAAAATAATCTAACAGAAGTGAGAGAAAAATTTCCTTTCTGGAAAGACGCGGATTCATTTACACTAAACAATTTATGAATGAGAAAAGCCTGGTCAGCANNTGAATGGAGGCTTAAAAGTGCGGTTATACTGGAGGGAAACAAGGTGGCAGATATTTTGGCATTGGATAATTTGCCCGAAGATGTTTTTATTATTCAGCATGCTGAAATTTTAGCTCCCGCATTTATCGATATCCAGATATATGGCGCAGCATCGAAATTATTTTCAGTATTTCCTTCCGCGGATACCCTCGAAAAAATGCGGAAACATTGCTTAATGGGTGGCACAAAATATTTTTTACCAACCATTGCAACTAATGAGCCGGAAATATTTAGAAAAGGAATTGATGCAATAAGAGAATATTGGAAAAATGGGGGGACCGGCGTTATCGGATTACATATTGAAGGCCCATGGATTAATGTAAAGAAACGGGGGGCTCATATTGAAAAATTTATCCATTCTCCGGAAATTGATGAAGTCAGGGATTTGGTTGAATATGGCAAAGGAGTAATAAAAATAATTACACTTGCTCCTGAAGTATGTACCAAAGAAATAATCAATTATATCAGTAGAAATGATATCCTTGTTTCAGCAGGGCATAGCAATGGCACCTTTAAGGAAATAAATGAGGCTTTTGAGAATAGAATTAATTTAGCTACTCATCTATTTAATGCTATGAGCCTTTTGCACCACCGACAGCCCGGCTTTCCTGCAGCAGTTTTACTTCACCCTTCGGTGATGGCAACCATTGTAGCCGACGGTTTTCATGTGGATTTTGCCATGATAAAACTCGCAAAAAAATTAATGGGCGAAAGAATTTTTCTTATAACTGATGCAGTTACCGAAACAAAGGAAGGTCCTTATCAGCATAAACTTGTTGGTGATAAATATGAATCACACGGAATATTAAGCGGATCCACTTTAACAATTATGAAGGCAATAAAAAATTGTGTTGAAAAATGTGATATTTCGCTTGATGAAGCATTAAGAATGGGCAGTCTTTATCCGGCAAGAGCTTTAGGGATTGATGATATAATCGGTAAAATTGAAAAAGGATTTAGTGCAGATTTTGTTTTGATGGACGGGCAGTTTAATGTAGTAAGTTGTATTTAATTTAACCTGAATAAAATTAGTTTCTTTCTTCACTGACTTTTTTTCTTATCCATTCCATTTTAGTGTCAACGCCATTTACCACATCTTTATAAACTGGCTTTAAATAAATATCCGGCATCACTCCTGTGCCTTTTTCACCTCAGTGATGATACTGCACCAGCCGAAAGAATGGAAGCCGTACCCTCAATTTTGTGTTGGGTAATTTGATTTCCGGAATCATAATGCCTGAGTTACCATACCATCCGCCACCGGTTTCTTCACCTACCAGTTTTATATTATGCTGACTTTTTATTGCATTGCAAAATAACGAGGATGCTGAAAAAGTAAGTCCGTTGGTCAACACATAGATATTTCCATTGTAATGATTTCTTCGCTTAGGCCGGAACGTATGGTGCTCCCAGAATCGAAAATGATATTTTCCGTCCCCTTTCTTGTGCACAACGAATAACAGGGCGATATTATTAAAGAATCCGGAAGTAATATGTTTTGTAGAAGGAGTGAAGTTTTTACTTTTCGCATAAGCAGAATCCGCTCCATTAAAGGGACTGTCACGTAAAAACTTAGTGAGCAAGACAAAATTATTCATATCTCCGCCACCATTGGAACGAATATCAATGACCAGGTTTTTATTACCTTGCTTTCTAAGCTGCCTGAACGATTTTTTAAAAAAATGCTTCAGATGTCCCCTGGAAAAGCTATTGATCGTCATAAGGGCAAATGAGGTGTCGGTTTGTAATGATCGGATATTTTCAAGTCTCTTTTTCAAACTCAACTTATTTTCTTTCTTTCTCTCCTCTTTTATTTTCCGGATCGTGTCCGGTGATGGATTAAAAAATGGAAGTGAGATACTTTTTTCAATCCCCGAGGTATCCAGGTACCCGACTTTGTAAGTTTTAAAAAGCCCAAAGACATTGCGGTGAAAATAGGGAAAGCTGGTGCTAAGCCTGATATAATTTACATTTTCTGAATATCCATCTGCCACCATGTAAGAAAACATCGTCTTTAATAATTCAGTTATCCTTTGCCCATTTATTGAAGTAATGATAGTCCCTTTTTTTATAATTGAATCTTCCTGGTTAAGATTCCGGGTAACTATCATCGTATCGTTCCATATCTTCAAGTATAAAGGAAAAGAAGGAATCACTTTGTCTTTGATAAATCTATTCCAACCCTTGCTCATACTGAAACTGGTGTGACCGCAATGAATGGCAGAAGTGAGCGGTGCTAATATTTTCCATCCAAATTGCAGTTCTGTCATTGAATCTACAATTGCCTTATACCCTTCATCGAAGTAACTATCCATGCTATCCTTTGGAGTGTACCAATAAAGTGCCGGGTGCTTTTCTTCCAGGGTTTTGCGCAACAGGATAAAATCGTGTTGCAATTCTTCTTTTGAATACTTCTTATTCGGATCATAATTTTTTGAAACGGAACAGGAGCAGAAGAGGGAAACAAAAAATAGGGTAATATAAAGCCTCATGGTTCACAAAAATCTGCTTAAAAGTTGAATCATTTAAGATTAGTTTTCATTTTGTATTAATTGAAAAAGGGTTACGGAAATGCATTCCAGCCCTGTGCAGTAAGCTTGTGACTATTGCCACCCCTGGTAATTAAAATGCCTCCTTCCACTTCTTCAGTAATATGACCTATGATGCTAATATTATCATTCACCGCAATTTTATTGTAATCATTCTGGTGAATGGTAAAAAGTAATTCATAATCTTCGCCGCCACTGAGGGCACATGCTGTTGGATCCAGCTCAAGCTTATAGGCAAATTGGCGAGCAAAATCATTTACAGGAATCTTATCTTCATAAACAGTACAACCCACTTTACTTTGTTTGCAAATATGCAGGAGTTCGCTGCTTAGCCCATCACTGATGTCAATCATTGACGTAGGTATTATTTTATCCTCAGCAAAAAATTCAATGATATCTTTTCTTGCTTCTGGCTTAAGAAAACGGCTTAAAATATAATCCTGATTTTCAAGGTCTGGTTGGACCCCTTTTGTTTCCAGAAAAATTTTCTTTTCTCTTTCTAATATGGTTAGCCCGAGGAAAGCTGCTCCAAGATCACCACTCACACAAATCAAATCTCCTTGCTTCGCGGTACTTCTTTTAACGAATTTGTCGGCATCTACTTCACCAATGGCTGTCACACTAATGATAAACCCTTTCTGAGAAGAACAGGTATTTCCTCCAACCAAATCTACATTGTACCTTTCGCAGGCTGTATATACGCCTTCATAGAATTCGTCCAGCGCTTCCAAACTGAATCTATTGCTGATCGCAATGCTTAAAGTTATCTGCTGCGGAGTCGCATTCATTGCATATACATCACTAAGATTTACTATAACGCTTTTATACCCAAGGTGCTTCATGGGTGTGTACATCAGGTCAAAATGAATTCCTTCCACCAGCATATCCGTGGTAACCACGACTTGTTTTCCAAAATGATCAAGTATTGCTGCATCATCCCCTATGCCAAGAATAGTTGATGCATTCTTAATCTCAATATTTTTCGTCAAATGGTCAATAAGGCCAAACTCACCTAGCGTGGATATTTCTGTTCTCTCAGGCATAATAAATTTTTTAACCGCAGATAACTATTTCGAATATTTTTTAAAAATCAGCTCTTATTCCCTGTACCCACTCTATAAGCTCTTTGTGAATTTTACCGTTAGTTGCAATAATACCTGGCTGGTATGGCGAATAAGTATCTCCTTTTAAGTCGGTAACTTTTCCTCCCGCTTCCTCGACTATTATAAATCCGGCTGCACTATCCCAGGCATTGAGCTGGTGTTCATAAAATCCGTCAAAACGGCCGGCGGCTACCCAACAAAGATCAATGGCCGCACTGCCAAGTCTGCGAACGGGAACTCCTTTTCTGATCAATCTTTCAAAAACCTGTAATGGTCCATTTGGCTGGTCTAAATAAGTGTAAGGAAAGCCCGTAACAAGGCAACTTCGAAGTACTTCAGTTTTATCACTTACCGAAATCTTTTTATCATTCAATGTGGCTCCTTTGCCCCTTTCTGCAAAAAAGAATTCATTAAGATTTGGGTTATAAACTGCACCCATTAGCATTTTGCCGTTGCGTTCAAGCCCTATGCTGACACAACAAATAGGTATTCTATTAGCAAAATTTACTGTACCGTCAATAGGATCAATAATCCATTTAAATTCGCTGTCTGTAACTTTTTCAGTCGTCTCCTCACTTACTATTCCATGTTCAGGAAAGGATTCCTTTATAACGGCCTGTATTGCTTTATCTGATGCGTGATCAGCTTCAGTGACAAGGTTATTGACACCTTCCTTATTACTGATCGCAAATTTACCATTGAAAAATCTCATCAGTTCTTTTGCTCCTGCATTCGTTGCGTTTATTAAGGCTTCTTTGTACATACCGCAAAGATTATAAATGTTTGTTTATTTATTTGTTATTTATTTTGTGGCGTTAATTTGACCTTAACTCAATTTCACAAATTGCTCCTTTCGATAATAATAGTAAATCACAACGTTAAATATTTCCTTGACTATTGCCTTTATTCTGTAAAGAAGGCACTCGGCAATATAGAAGGTGAAATATTTGTTGTTGATAATAATTCTACAGATGGCAGTAAGGCTTTTTTTCAAGGTAAATATCCTGAAGTAAAATTCATATGGAATAGTGAAAATGAGGGTTTTGCTAAAGCTAATAACAAGGCTCTTAAGTTAGCTTCCGGAGATTATGTTCTTTTCTTAAATCCAGATACAATTATTCCTGAAGATTGTCTCGAAAAGTGCATTTCATTTATAAAATCCAAAAATGACATAATTGCCTGTGGTATTAAAATGTATGATGGCTCCGGAAAGTTTTTGAAAGAAAGCAAACGAGCCTTCCCATCTCCTTTAACTTCTTTATATAAATTAATCGGACTTGCCAGGCTTTTTCCAAAATCAAGGGTTTTTTCAAAGTATCATCTTGGTTATCTGGATGAAAATATAAACCACGAAATAGATGTAATGGCAGGTGCTTTTATGATGGTGCCAAAAAATATTTTGCAGGCAGTTGGTTCATTTGATGAAGTTTTTTTTATGTATGGAGAAGATATAGATCTCAGTTACCGGATTCAAAATGCAGGTTTTAAAAATTTTTATTTTGCGGAAAGCAGCATAATCCATTTCAAAGGAGAAAGTACGAGAAAAGGAAGTTTGAATTATGTAAAAATGTTTTATAAAGCCATGAGTGTTTTTGTAAGTAAACATTATGGAGAAACAAGCGCTGGCCTGTTTAGCTTTTTTATCCAGGTTGCCATTTTTTTCCGCGCTGTTTTAGCAGCCGCTTCACGGTTTTTGAAATGGATCGGGATGCCTGTAATTGATGCTGCAACAATTTTAATGAGTTTTTGGATCGTAAAATTGTTATGGAATAATTATATTAAACAACATGTAAATTATATGTCTAACCTGCTTATGATTGCCTTTCCTGCATTTACTATTCTTTTCTTAGCAGCTTCTTATTTTTCAGGTTTGTATGACAATGGTTATAAACAATCAAGACTAAATAAATCCACAGCAACGGCTATCATCGTATTATTAGCTGCGTATTCATTATTACCGGAGAGTCTTCGTTTCTCAAGGGGTATTTTATTTTTTGGATCACTAACCGCTTTTCTTCTTATGACAGCCGAGCGGCTTCTTTTTCTTCACTTGAATATAATAGCAGGTGCAGGATTAAGAGACGAGATAAACCAGACTGTTATTGCCGGAACAGAAAATGATTTTAATGAAGTAAATAACCTGTTACAAAACGCCGGCATGAAGGAACGCATACTGGGGAGAATAGGACCGGATGAAAAAACAGAGCCTAATACTATTGGGACCTATAATAACCTTTCTGTAGTATTGNNTTGTGAAGGAGCCCTAACTTTTAAATTGATAGTTGAATCGCTGAAAAACTTTCCCTCGAAAATGAGAATAAAAATATTTATCCCTGAAAAAAATATCTTAATAGGAAGTGGGGGCAATGTAGCAAACCAGGGTATTAATTTAGCAGAATCAAAATTTAAACTTAGCAAGCCTGTTTATAGGCGCAATAAACGTTTAGCCGATGTGTTAATCTCCTCCGGTTTCTTAATAACCTTTCCCATTCATGTAATAAGAAAGAAAAGTCCNNTCGGGAATGTTGTGAGTGTTCTCTTTCTAAAAAAAACCTGGGTTGGATATGCGATTGAAGAAAAAGAATTACCACCAATCAAACCGGGCATACTTACTACTACCGGTTTGCCGGCTTTTTTGAATACTCTTCCTGAGGAAAATCTCCGGAATGCTGATTTGCTTTATGCAAAAAACTTTAGTTTAATAAATGATATTAAAATGATTTGGCTTAATAATAGACTGATAAGCTAACAGGCTTCTTTAAACAGTCATTAAATAAAAACGTTAATAGAAACAATTAATAATTCAATATCCGCCAAGTATTTCCGAAATTTGCAGGCTAAATAAAAT
The DNA here is from genome assembly GCA_003132765.1 of Chitinophagaceae bacterium. GTDB lineage: Bacteria > Bacteroidota > Bacteroidia > Chitinophagales > Chitinophagaceae > Ginsengibacter. The sequence goes on from PKYU01000086.1 coordinate 14,466, forward strand.
AATTAATGGCATATAATAACTACAGGCCTTCCCAAAAAATTCCACCTATCGTTCTGAATCTCATTATTATAAATGCAATAGTTTTTGTGGCACAGATGGTATTTGACAGCAGCATCGGGCTTACAAATATTCTCGCTCTCTATCCTTATAACAGTGGCCTCTTTAAACCATATCAATTGGTTACGCATATGTTTGCTCATGGTGGTTTCCTTCATATTCTTTTTAATATGTATGCCCTTTGGTTGTTTGGGTCGGTGCTGGAAAGAATCTGGGGACCGAAAAAATTCCTGATTTTTTATTTTGTTTGTGGGCTGGCGGCGGGTCTTACCCAAATGTTTTTAGTAACCACAGGCGCTGCAATTGGTGCCTCAGGGGCTATTATGGGGTTGTTGGCAGCATTTGCATACACCTTTCCAAACACCGAATTTTATATCATCCCTTTTCCTTTCCCGATTAAGGCAAAATATATGGCTGCCGTATATGCAGCGATTGATTTATTTGGGGGCTTTTCAGGCGGAGGTGATAATATTGCGCATTTTGCTCATCTTGGCGGATTGGCCATGGGTTTTATCCTCGCTATCATATGGAACAAAACAGATAAAAAAACGTTTTATTAAAAATTAATTAATCCGATTTTACTNNGGATTATATCCCTTTCCCTTTAAAACCGTAAGAATTTATAAAATGGGAGAATCCGAAAGATATATTGACCGCCGTGTAAAGAGGATGACCCTTGGTGAAGACAATAATGCTTTGATAGCGCTTATAAGTATCAATGCTGTTGGCCTGGTGACGTTAGGTTTAATTCGATTGATCTATCTCCTTGTTGATTCGTCAAGCATAGCTTTTTCCTCTGAAATTTTACCCTGGTTCGTCCTACCTGCAAAAATTTCTGCATTGGCAAAAGTTCCCTACACCATCATAACTTACATGTTTGTTCATACGCAAATTATAGCTGCATTTACCAATATGTTGTGGTTATGGGCATTTGGTTCGATTCTGCAGGATATGGCCGGCAATCGAAAATTAATTCCCATTTACCTTTACGGAGGAGTTGCCGGTGCATTAGTTTTCATTGCTTCCAACTATGCCATTCCTCCTCTGCGGCTGTTTATTGATAATACATCTCTTGTTGGAGCTAACGCCTCAATTATGGCGGTAGCTATCGCTACTACTACTTTTGCACCTGATCATCGCATTTTCAGAATGGTTAATGGCGGGATACCGGTCTGGATACTAACGGTTCTATTTGTTATTATAGATTTTGCTGGTATTGGCACTGGAGCCCCCGCATTTCACCTGGCACACCTGGCTGGCGGTCTTGCAGGTTTCTTCTATGTTGTAAGTCTTAGAAGGGGGCATGATGCAGGTGCCTGGATGATTCGTTTTTACGATTGGTTTTTAGATCTGTGTAACCCTGATAAAAGAATATTAACGCCACAAAAAACCAGAGAAAAAATCTTTTACAAGACCGGAAATAAAAAACCGTTTGAAAAACATGCTATTATCACACAACAGCGCATAGATGATATACTGGATAAAATAAACCAAAAAGGATACAACCTTCTTTCTGAAGAAGAAAAAAATATATTGAAAAAAGCCAGTGAAAGTGATTTTTTGTAATTGTGCCAGACCTCTCAAACACTAAAGTATCACTTAAAATAAATGCAGAAACCATTTTGGAGAAGGTTCGTTCATAATTTATTAATAGTCACAAACTGTATCATCGCGGTACTTTTTTTTGCTGGTGCCAATGCAAAATATTTTAATCCCTCAAACTGGTGGTTTTTGGGATTGTTAACCTTACTGCTTGCTTACCTGATACTGGCTTTGGTTATATTTTTTTTCTTTTGGCTCTTTAAAAAGTCATTTTGGTGCAGCCTTTCGCTGATCACACTTATTTCGGGGTGGCATGCAATAATTAACATTTTCCCTATCCACTTTTCTTCTACATTTTCCATTGAAAAAAAGCCTGGAACCATAAGGGTTATGAGCTGGAACGTTGAACAATTTAATATTCTTCACCATAAAGATCACCCTGAAGTTAAACAGGAAATGTTTGATCTCATTAATAAATACGATCCTGACATCGCCTGTTTTCAGGAAGTAGTAGCCGGAGATAAAAAGAAAGGCATTAATTATTTTCCCGACATTCAAAAAGCACTTCACTTCGTAGACTATTTTTACTCATACAGCCTCAGGGATGATTTTGACCGCGACCATCATTTTGGAAGAATCATATTTTCGAAATTACCCATCATAAATAAACAGGCAGTAATTAATTATCCAAACGACTATAATGCTACATTTCAGTATATAGATGTTTTGGCTGGGAGCGATACCATTCGTGTATTTAATATCCATCTACAATCATTGAAATTTTCCAAGGCAAACCTTAATTATCTTGATAATGCCAGCTTAAATACGGATAGCAGTATAACAGAATCAAAAAGTATTCTTTCGAAAATCAGAACCGGCTTTATTAAAAGATCGATACAGGCCAGCTTTATTAAGGATGAAATCAACCATAGCCCATACCCGGTTATTGTTTGTGGCGACTTTAACGACGTTCCAAATTCTTACGCTTATGAAACAATTGGTGCAGGGCTTCAAAATGCTTTTGTAAAGGAAGGTGCGGGTATCGCACGGACATTTAGCACGATTTCACCTACTTTAAGGATAGATAATATATTTTCTGATCAAAATTTTACGATCACGCAATTCACAAGGGTGAAAAAACTGCTTAGTGATCATTTCCCGATTATTGCAGACTTGATTCCTATGCAAAAAAACAAATAAATTCTACCTTTGAGCAATGAATACAAGAATTCTTTTCACTGCTTATTGTTGTACCAATTGCCATTAAGGCTTACTTCATACTTTTGCCGAATAGTACCTTTCTGAAATCATTTCCTGAATCCTAATAAAAGAATTCTTTATGCCGCTCAAATTATATAACTCACTAACCAGAAAAAAAGAAACTTTCCAGCCCTTAACACCTCCATTTGTAGGAATGTACGTTTGCGGGCCTACTGTAAGTCGTGAAAGTCATTTAGGTCATGCAAGGCCATATATTACCTTTGATGTTATTTTACGTTACCTGAAGCACCTTGGTTATGCGATAAGGTATGTTCGAAATATTACTGACGCGGGACATTTTGAAGAGGAGGGACGTGAAGCGGAAGATAAAATTTCTAAAAAGGCTTTGCTTGAAAAAGTCGAGCCAATGGAACTGGTTCACAAGTACACAAACCTATTTCATTGGGCCATGAAGCGCTTTAATNNACAGGCCATATCGTTGAACAGATCAATATGATTGAACAGATTATTAATGCCGGATATGCCTATGAGGTAAACGGCTCAGTATATTTTGACGTAACAAAATATTCCGCCAACCATAATTATGGTGAATTGAGTGGCCGGATTACAGATGATCTCCTGGAAACCACCCGAAATCTCGAAGGCCAGGAAGAAAAGAGAAATAAAGCGGATTTTGCATTGTGGAAGTCAGCGCCACCTAAACACATAATGCGATGGAAAAGTCCATGGGGGGAAGGTTTTCCTGGCTGGCATATTGAATGCTCTGCTATGGCTACTAAATATCTGGGGCCGCGTTTTGATATTCATGGTGGTGGTATGGATCTGCAATTTCCTCATCATGAAAGTGAAATAGCCCAAAGCTTTATTTGCAATCATGTGCAGCCGGCAAAATATTGGGTGCATAATAATATGATAACTATTAACGGAAAAAAAATGGGTAAGAGCTATAATAATGTAATAAAGCTAACTGAAATGTTTAGTGGCAACCATCCATTGTTAACCCAGGCTTTCAGCCCAATGACCATCCGATTTTTTATTTTACAAACTCATTATCGCAGCACGTTGGACTTTAGCAGTGAGGCCCTTGTTGCAGCAGAAAAGGGATTAAAAAAATTATGGAAAGCATTTGAGAATTTAAAAAAGATGGAAAGCGCTAATACAGCTCTGCCGGATAATCTTGAACTGGACGAAAAGGTAAATAATCTTCTTGGTGAATTGGATGATTTTATGAATGACGATTTCAACACGGCGAAAGTTCTTGCCAATATGTTCGAAATAGTTCCCGTTATTAATTCCATAAAAGATAAAATTATTGAGACAGATGCTCTTTCTTCAAATACTTTAGCTCGATTGAAAAAGGATTTTTCTGTTTACATTGAAGATATTCTTGGGTTACAACCACTAACTCAATATAATGAAGCTTTCACTGGGGTAATGCAATTACTCGTCGATATCAGAAAGGAGGCTAAAGCAACGAAAGATTTTTCTACCTCTGATAAAATAAGAAAGCAACTGTCAGAATTGGGAATTGAGATGAAGGATGAAAAAGATGGTTCCATTAGCTGGAGTGAATTGTAGATGACCGGAATTTTTAAGCTCATAAATAAACAAAGTATATTCATTTGTCTGAACACCTTTTACATCTCTCGAAAGATAAAAAGCTTAAAATAATTATAGACGCCCAGCAACCGTGTGTTTTGGAAAAAAGAAACAAAGTTTACCTGCGTCTCTGTTCTTCTATTTTGAGCCAGCAATTAAGCACAAAAGTTTCCCGTATTCTCTATGATAGATTCCTCAATTTGTATGGAGGAAAAGAACCTTCCGCCGAAGAAATATTGAAAACCCCGGCTTCTGATTTCAGAAAAATTGGTTTTTCAAATGCAAAAGCTTCTTATGTTCATAACGTATGCAGATTTTTTATTGAAAATAAGATATCTGACAAACGACTGCAAAAAATGGGTAACGATGAAATTTTCAATTTGCTAACCCAAATAAAAGGAGTGGGGAAATGGACCGTCGAAATGATCCTGATGTTTACCCTTGGCAGGGAAGATATATTTGCATTAGACGACCTGGGTTTGCAGCAAAGTATGACCAGATTATACAAATTAAAAGAACAGGATAAAAAATTATTACGCAGGAAGATTGAAAGGATATCTTCAAAATGGTCACCATACCGAACTTACGCATGCAGGTATTTGTGGGGGTGGAAAGACGAAGATTGATTACTTCTTTTTTACAAGCGGGTTATTCAATCCGTTCACCACATTATCGACTACTACAAAATCACGAAGCTTCGAGAAAAACTGTGTTAGCGTTTTACAGCCATATGCACGAACGTCAAAACTTGGATCGAGTTTTCTTAAATTAATTCCCAGCGTAGAAATATATGCTTCATTACTTTCATTAATACTTATATCAAAAGCCTTATTGATAAGGCGGATATTTACCGGCAATTTTTCGGTATGTTTTTTTACCGTTTCCTTTTTTTCGGGCCTTTCCGTTTTAGGCTCCAGGTTCTCAACATAAGTAAAAATCTCGCATGATTTTACAAAAGCATTGGGCGTTTTTTCTTCCCCGATTCCCATAACAAAAATCCCAGCCTCGCGAATTCGTTTGGCAAGACCAGTATAATCGCTATCGCTGGAAACAATGCAAAATCCGTCTACTACGTCGTCATGTAAAATATCCATTGCATCAATAATTAAGGCGCTATCCGTCGAATTTTTTCCGGAGGTATAAGAAAACTTTTGAATGGGATTAAATGCCATTTCATTCAAAATGCTTTTCCAATGATTCATGTGCTGGGTAGTCCAGTCGCCATATACCCTGCGTATTGTTACCTTCCCGTATTTGGAGGCTTCTTCCAGGATCAGGTCCATTAATTTAGCCTGGGCATTATCTCCATCCACGAGCAAGGCTATTTTCTGATTTTTTAGTTCCATTTTAGATTTATTGTTGCAAATTTATGCCTAAACTGCCAAAACGATTTAGGTTTCGGGAACACATTACTTTTCAGGAAGGCTCTATACACACGATTATAACATTATTTCAATTTAATTTTCCTAACTTGACTTCATTAATACTAATCTTTTATCTTTGGCATTAATAAATTTTTATTATGAAGTTTATCGTTTCCTCCACGCATTTATTAAAACACCTTCAACAAATAAGTGGTGTTATTAATGCCAATACAGTTTTACCTATTTTGGAAGACTTTCTTTTTGAAATAGAAAAAAACAAATTAACTGTTGTTGCAACGGACCTGGAAACGGTAATGAAGATACACATGGATATAGAAGCCAAAGACAGTGGCAAAGTGTGTATACCATCTAAAATATTACTAGACTCTCTGAAGAATATTCCAGAGCAACCCCTGACTTTCAATATTGATAAAAACTATAGTGTTGAGATAACAAGCGATAATGGAAAATATAAAATAATGGGTGAGAACCCCGATAATTTTCCAAAAGAGCCTGTTGCTGATTCCTCAAATTCTTTTACAATGCCTTCATTGGCGCTTGTAACTGCTATTACCAAATGTCTTTTTGCGGTTAGTAATGATGATCTCAGACCTGCCATGACCGGCGTTTTCTTTGAGCTTTCAGAAAAAGGAATTACCTGTGTTGCCACAGATGCCCATCGTCTTGTGCGCTTTACAAGAAATGATATAAACTGTCCTAAGAAGGATACATTTATTGTTCCCAAAAAGCCCCTGACTCTCTTAAAAGGAGCACTCCCCTCAAATGATGATGAGCTAACAATTTCATATAACAGCAATCATTTATTTGTGAAACACGGGGGAACTGAATTGGTTTGTCGCCTGATAGACGCCAGGTTCCCGGATTATAAAGTTGTTATTCCTACCGACAATCCTTATAAGCTTAAAGTAAATAAGAATGATTTTCAAAATTCGCTTCGCAGAGTAAGTGTATTCAGCAATAAGAGTACAAATCAGGTGGCGCTCACTATAACGGGAAGCGAACTGCAGCTGGAAGCACAGGATATAGATTTCAGTTTTGNNAGAAGGAAACGAGAGAATGGCCTGCCAGTATGATGGCGAAGATCTTCAAATCGCTTTCAATGCTAAGTTTCTAATAGAAATGCTTAATGCTGCCGATACACAAGAGGTGACTATTGAACTAAGTACCCCAACGAAAGCCGGAATTATTAAGCCTTCCGAAGTTGTTGAAGGAGAAGAGCTCCTGATGCTTGTGATGCCCCTTATGTTGAACAATTAACCTGTTCACATTTCACCCTCTTTTTATTGGGTTTTTAATAGTTAAACGCTTTTTCCTAAGTATTTGTTGATTTTTGCTAAATACAAATTCGGTATTTTTAAGACTTATCTAATTAATAAATATTAAAAATATGGTTTGGATTATATTGGGGATTATCCTTTTTTTTGTTACCGGGATCATAGTTAAGACTAATCCTGAATTGCAACGCTACAAAGTCCTGGGAAGACTACTGGCTCTTTTATTTATTGTCGTAGGAATTATTTCTGCTTCTATAGTTCAGATAAATGTTGGCGAAACCGGAGTAAAAGTATTATTCGGCAAGGTTCAGAACGATGTACTTAATAGTGGCCTGCATTTTATAAACCCGCTCTATAATATTGAAAGGGTGGATATAAAAACGCAAAATTATACCATGAGTGGTGTAAATGATGAAGGCGAAAAAAGTGGTGATGATGCGATAAAAGTGCTAGCCAGCGATGGTCTTGAAGTTACTATTGATCTCACGGTGCTTTATCGCGTGGTGGCAAGCGATGCTCCAAAATTATTAAGTGAAACCGGCCCTGATTTTAAGGACAAGATCGTTCGTCCTTTAACAAGAACCAAGATCAGGGATAACGCTGTTTACTACCAGGCCGTTGAACTATTCAGCAACAAGAGAGACGAATTTCAACAACGTATATACAAGAGTATTGAGGACAATTTCAGACAGCGGGGATTGCTGCTGGAGCAATTATTAATAAGAAATATCACACTACCCAATTCTGTAAAAGCTTCTATAGAATCAAAAATAAATGCTGAACAGGATGCAAAGAAAATGGAATTTGTATTGCAGAAAGAGCGGCAGGAAGCAGAAAGAAAAAGAGTAGAAGCGCAAGGCATTGCAGATTACCAGCGTATTATTAATACTGGTTTAACAGATAAACAATTACAATACGAACAAATTCAGGCAATAAAGGAACTTGCCTTAAGTCAAAATGCAAAAATAGTTATGATGGGTAAGGGTAATTCCCCGGTAATACTTGATGCCAAATAAATGAATAAGATGGAATTAGTGACCGTGAGAACATTCAATAATTATTTTTCTGCAAACATCATGCTATCAAAATTGAGAGATGGCGGAATAAGGTGTTATTTGAAAGATGAATTTACGGTGACGGTTGATCCAATTTTGGCCAATGCTGTGGGAGGTATAAAACTTGTTGTAAATAAGGATGACGAATCTGAAGTATTGGAAATACTCAACAAATTTGATGAAGATTATCATCGGCAGTCAGTGTGCCCAAAATGTGGCTCGCATGAAATAGATCTTGTGCCAAAACAAAATGTGGCCAATATGGTTACTGCCTTTTTAAGCTGGCTATTTTCAAGTTACGCCGTATCAGCTGAAAACGTTTATAAATGCAGTAACTGTGGATACGAAAGCGATACGTTGCCAGAGGCCCTAAATAATGAAAAACAACCTTTCGAACCCGAAAATTTGAATTAATCCTCTTTGATTTTTATTCAAAATTTTTTTATTGAGGAAATAATCTGATATGAAATCAATTGCACTTATTCCTGCTCGTTATGCAGCCAGCCGGTTTCCCGGAAAGTTGATGCAACAACTTGGCGATAAAAGTATTATCCGCCATTCCTATGAAAATACGGTTAATACTTTATTGTTTGATGAAGTAATCGTAGTTACAGATAGCGACATTATTTTCAAAGAAATTGTGGAGAACGGCGGATATGCATTAATGAGCAAAAAGGAACACGAGAGCGGTAGTGACAGGATTGCAGAAGCAGCAGCTGATATTCAGGCTGATGTTATTGTAAATGTGCAAGGAGACGAGCCTTTTGTAAAAAAAGAACCGCTGCAACGTTTATTGCGTGTATTTCAAAATGATGAAAAAAAACATATTCAGGTAGCTTCACTAATGCACGAAATTCATGATGATAATCTTATCGCCGATCCTAATAGCGTAAAGGTGGTGATTGACAAGGATTGGAATGCGCTGCTCTTCAGCAGAAGTGTTATTCCTTATAAAAGGGATAAAAGCGCGAAAACTGTTTATTATAAACACATTGGTATTTATGGTTATCGTAGAAAGGCCTTGTTAGATTTTACCAATATGCCTGTTTCTACTCTTGAAGCAACTGAAAAGCTGGAACAATTAAGATACCTTGAAAACGGAATAAAAATAAGAATGGTTCTCACAAATGAATCTCCCGTTTCGATTGACACTCCGGAAGATTTGGATAAGGCAAGAAGGAGGGGATTCAGCTAAAGAAAGTAATCCTGGTTAAATCTGTGCTATCTTTTCTTAAACACAGGAACCGTACTGCATGGTTCTCCATACATTAAGCTTTTTACGACCGGTCTTAAAATTTTGGTGATTTCCGCATAGGCAATTGCAGGAACATGCTTTTCGCCGCATCCTTTTACAACTACTCTTTTTCCTTCGTATTCCCTGGCGTCAATTTTCCAAAGGNNTTCATGCAAGAACTTTTCGTCGCCTAAAAAAACTTCCTTTGCGACCGGCTCCAGGTAACTAACCGCCAGCATATATGCCCACAATGGAATTATTGCATCAGCTGAACAGGTAAGACTAACATTTTTATCCTGGTAGATTGACCAATCAATATTTTTCAAATTTTCCCGGTAATCTTTTTCTTTCACAATTAATTCCATATACAGGTGATCTTTTAGATCAAAAACAATTACCTCTCCTATCGGAAAGAATTTTTCCAGATCTAACGTTTCAATTTCACTCTGGGCAACTTTATTTACNNAAAAATCGTATTTGATCAGTGAAGACCTTAACAATTTCGTAAATTATCGATCAGAACCCAAAATAATGGGCCATTCATAAAAATGTGTAGTCTAAAAGAATTTATTCCTATAATCTTTAATACTTGCCATCTTTTTTAATGATTCAAATGATTGTCCCAGGGCGTTTTGCATTGCCTGCTTCAATTCAGCACTTCTCTGCTGCGTGATNNATTTTATCATAAAAACACTAGTATTTCCTGCTATAGCTGGGGATATTTTAGTCATGAATGTTTTATCAAATGATGCGCCTGCAACTTTTGGTTCATTTCCAACGCTATTTATTATTTGAGCATTAAATGTGAGCGTGGAGTCTCCTCCTGTAGCTAATACCTTCTGATTGTAAACAACTGCAGCCGCTTCAAGTGTGGAAGGATTATTTAATTTCTTAATAATAATCTCCGACTTTTTTAAGTTTCTAATGGTTGATTCCACTATTGGTCTTGCAGTCTGCACATCAGGTAACCCTTCTTTTATTACTTTATCTACCACGCCAACAATAAATTCATCTTTTATAGAAAATGGTTCTGAAACTTCTCCTTCTTTTGCATCAAATGCCCATTTGATAATCTGCCTCGCATCCTGAAATCTTCCCAATTGGAAATCATTTTCCTTAATTTCATTTGGAACAGTTATTTCTTTTAAACCATTCTGTGCTATGTATTTATCAAAGGCTTGTTTGTTTCTTGCCTGGCCTGACAGTTTTGTTGCAGCTGCATTGGCATTATTTATCGTTTCATCACTAGGTACTATCTCCCTTGCCATGTAAGCAATTTTATAAGTCGGTTCAAAATTCTTTTTATCCAGGATCTCTATATAATGATACCCAAATTGTGTTTTTACAACCTTCTTGGTTTCTCCTTTTTCGTTAATCAGAAAATCACCAAACTCTTTTGCAAATCCTTCGCCTTGAATAGTTGAAATATCAAAGTTCATCACTCCTTTATCCTTATGGGACGCCAGGTCTGTACTATATTTTGTTTCCAGGGAATCAAAATTTGATCCTCCTTTTATAGCCGCAGCTATACTATCCGCTAATTTGTGAGCAGCACTGTCGGGCATTGTTTGCTGGCCGGTTTGTGGATCATTGGTTCCAATTAATATATGACGGCACTTAATGGAGTCAGGTAATATTTTTGTATTAATTTTTTTTGCTATCACAAAATTCTTTCCATCAAGGTAAGGACCAAACACGACGCCTTCCTGCAAAGCAACTATCGAGTCTCTGAATGAAGTTTGAATTTTTAATTTAGGAGTAAAGCCATCTGAAAAATTAATAGCAGAAGAATTTCTCGCTAAAAAAGTATTTACGCTTGAATCTGATGCAAATGCAGTTTTTAGTTCCATTAATGATTCCTTTATTGCAGCACTATCTTGGGCATTGGCTGCTGCACTGAAGCTCACATATGAAATCATCAAACCCGGTTCCTGCTTGTACCTTAATTTATTCTTACTAATATAATCTTCAATGTCATTATCGGTTACAGACACTGTGCTATCGCTTATGGTTGAATAGGGTATTGCCACATAAGATAAATTAGCAAACTCAATGTTTTCCTCTTCCTGCTGCCTGGTAATCCATTTTGGTAAATAAATACTTGCGGCTATCATTGAAGTATATTTAGTATACAAAGTATTAAGGCGCATCGGATCAATTAATTGAGAGCTAATGGCCTTTCTTTGATCATCATTTTTTGATTTTTTTAATTGAGCCCACCATTGTTGGGCCTGAGCAATATCATATTGGCCGGTTTCCTTATTTGTAAAAGCCTGCTTTAAATCTTGTGGTGCATCGTCGCTAAACATGATAGAACTCATTTCTTTTGGAGTGAACGTGATGCCTAAATCATTAAATTGCTCATTTACTATTTTTTCGGCCACCATTTGGTCCCAAACAGACTTTCTAATCTGGTTAGTTTGCGAAGTAGCATTGTTCCCATAGCGCTGTTCTACATCCTTAAACTTATCATTAAAATCAGATAACTCAATTTTACTCCCATTTACACTTCCCAGTGTAGTAGTGTTTCCGCCACCAAATAATTTCCCGGTGCCACTTCTGGAGTCCATCAATATAAAACCGATAAGGCTAAGGGCAATTATTGCAATTACTATTACAGCACCTCTTTCACGTATTGTCTGAATTATTGACATGATCGTTAATCTCTAATTTTAAAATGACGGCAAAAATAGTGTAAAATAAAATAGTAACAAACTGTGGAAAACTCATATAGAATAGAACAGGCAAGTGATGCGGTTACTTGCGGTAGATAAATAAGATAGTAAAAAAATCTTATGTATTTTTTTGTTCACATTATGTTGGGGGCAATAATTTTTTTCGGTTGATAAGGTCACTATTTCACAATTTTTATCTGAATAAATGTTTCCCAAAAAATAACCAATTCCAGATTTTATGATTTTAAAAGAAAGGCCAACAAATTATCAGATATAAATTAACAAAATTTGAAAAATTATTTGCCATAATATTATCCTCAATTTATTTAATCAACTTATGTTTATAACATAGCTTTCCATTAGAACCATTAAGAATTTGGCTGTGTTGAATAGTTGTGGAATAATGTGTATAATATAGATATATTAATTTTGCATTGACCTATAAAAATATATTTTCCACAAATGAACACCCCTAATNNAATGTATTAATATTATATATTATGGCAGATATGCACATTGAGACCGCCCGGGCAAATTTGGAAAAAAAAGGTTTCCTGGATATGGATATTGATATTACCTTAGACCTCTTCTCAGAAATTGAAAGATTAAAAAAGGAAAAAAATGCGATCATACTTGCCCACTATTACCAGGAACCCGACATTCAGGATGTCGCAGATTTTATTGGCGATAGCCTTGGTCTTGCACAAAAGGCACAATCCACAAATGCAGATATAATTGTTTTTGCCGGAGTGCATTTTATGGCAGAAACCGCTAAAATATTAAATCCGGATAAAAAGGTTCTATTACCTGATTTAAAAGCCGGATGTTCATTAAGTGATTCAGCTCCACCGGAACTTTTTAGGAAATTTAAAGATCAATATCCTGATCATGTGGTCATCACTTACATTAATTGTTCTGCCGGGATGAAAGCATTAAGCGATATTATTTGTACTTCATCAAACGCCCAGGCTATTATTGAAAGTTTGCCTGTTGATCAAAAAATAATATTCGCTCCAGATAAGAATCTTGGCGCTTATCTAAAAAAGAAAACAGGAAGGGATATGATTTTATGGAACGGCTCCTGTATTGTGCATGAAATATTTAGCCTTGAAAAGATTACTAAACTTAAAATACGACACCCTAAGGCCTTATTAATAGCTCATCCGGAATGCGAAGAACCGATATTACGATTATCAGATTTTATAGGGAGTACGACCTCTCTGTTAAAATATACTATTGAATCTAAGGCGCAGGAATTTATTGTGGCAACCGAGACCGGAATCCTTCACCAAATGCAGATTCAATCACCGGGAAAAACTTTTATTCCTGCACCTCCGGATAATATGTGTGCATGCAATGACTGTCCTTATATGAAATTGAATACCCTAGAAAAATTATATTTATGTATGGAATATGAAGAGCCTCAAATAATTATGGAAAAGGAACTAATTGATGCATCTAAAAAAGCAATTATACGCATGCTTGAAATAAGCAATAAGGTTGGATTATAATAAAAAAGTTTAATTATTAATGTAGCTTCAATAATCTCTCTACCGCCATTTCGAGGGTACTTTCTTTTTTTGCAAAACAAAATCGTAACACCTTATTTTCCTGTTTATTTTTATAAAATGCTGAGACAGGGATTGTAGTAACTCCCACCTCTTTGGTAAGGCGAATAGCCATCTCNNATCACTTATTGACGAATAATCATAAATCTGAAAATAACTTCCATAGGTCGGTATGGGTTTTAAGTTGGTTTGAGACATTAGTTGCCGGAAATAATCTCTTTTTTGCTGAAGTATTTCGCTTATTGACAGGTAGACACCCTTTTCTTTTAGAAAATTTGAAAGAGCAAACTGAACAGGCGAGTTACAGGTAAAACAATTATACTGATGAACTTTTCTGAACTCGCTCATTAGATATTGAGGCGCTATGGAATAGCCAATTTTCCAACCAGTGCAACTATAAACCTTTCCGNNCTCTATTAAAAAGGTCGGGATATTTTAAAAGGCTTTCATGTTGTTTTCCGTCAAAAATGATATGTTCATAAACCTCATCACTTGAGATTAAAATATTTGTCCCGGAAACTATTTCAGTAAGTTGAATGATATCGTTTTTATCGAGTACACTTCCGGTAGGATTATGAGGTGAGTTTAGCATAATCATTCTTGTAGATGGCGTAATTTTTTGTTTTACCTCTTCCCAGTTTATTTTATATCCCGAATAAGTCAGCGGAATGATAACCGGTGTTGCTCCGTTAATTTCTATATTTGGTATATAACTATCATAAGCAGGCTCAAAAACAATTACCTCATCACCGGGCCTTAAAACAGAAGTGAGAGCAGTAAATATTGCATAGGTTGCGCCTGGCGTTATGGTAATTTCAGTCTCTGGGTTTATGTTTTTTTGATATAAAAAGAATATTTTTTCAGCAATACTTTCTATTAATTGAATTAAGCCATTCATGTTCACATATTGATTATGCCCGTTCAGCATAGCTTGATTTACAAGCGAAATCAATTCCCCATTCATTGGAAAATCCGGAAAACCTTGGCCTAAATTAATCGAATTATACTGTAAGGCCAGCGAACTCATTATGGAAAAAATAGTTTGGCCTGTATCAGGAAGTTTGCTTTCTACAGTAGGGTGATTCAATGTTTTATTTTTGATGAATAGTTATCAAAAATATACAAAGTTTAGGTGGGATTTTTAGCAGACGGCTTCTTTTGGTAGACCACAATAAGGAAAGGGAAGATCCACAGAATTTTGGAAAGATATTTTGTAACGCTCTGAAAAATATCAGCACAGGGTGCCGGAACACCATTTATTTTGCCAAATACGGGAGGCACGGAATTTCCGAAAGTCCAGTTTAATAAATTGTGGTTTAAATGATAGTATTTCTTCAGGAAATCTCCTGACCCTCTCCATCTTTTTTCGATTCTGTCATCTGCTTTTATATCAGGTTCCATATTAGGATCAAAAAAACACCAATTACGGCTGAAACACAATTCTGTGGCATAATGATGGGGGAATCCAATACTTCTATAAGGAATATTTTTCTTTTTCATAATGGTCATTAAAACAATTGCCTGTTGTGAGCAACCTGCATAGGGAAATTTTAAGATGTCATCAGGATTTACCGGTGCCGCCAGCCTGCGACCCCNNCTATGTAAGCTAACCAATTTGATTGGAGGGAATAGCGGGAAAATCCATGATAGAACCTTTTTCTTATTATAGAGGCCACGAGGACACCATATCCTAAAGAGCCTTCTTTAACATGATTTTATATTGGCAGAGCTATCAGCAAAATCAATAATTTTCTGAGTTGAATTTAACCTTGATAATGAAGGATCGAACGTTTCCTTTTTATCATAGATGGGAACTTCTCCGGGTGAGATATTTAGAAATAGAGGAAAAGCCAAAATTGGAATTAATAAAACAAATAAAAATTTCATAAGAATCCCGCATAATTAATGCTTAGAATAGAGAATAAACGTATTTTGGGGAGTATTATTATTTTTTACAATACGAAATAAAAAATGATATTCTTGTTAACGATTAATGGGGAAAATTCTAGAGATATTTATCGCCAATATTTCTTTTCATCTCGGCTACATACTCCTTTATATTTTGCTCCTTTTCTTTTTTGCAAACCATTAAAACATCTTTGGTATCAACAACAATAAAATCTTCCAGACCTTGCAAAAGAATTAGTTTTTCATTATCGGAATGAACGACATTTTTAGTAGAATCAAACATTATTACGTTATCACCAACAACCGCATTTTCCATATAATCTTTCTCAAGATTTTCATATGCACTTCCCCAGGTGCCCAAATCGCTCCAGCCAAATGCCGAGGGAATTACATAAACATTATCCGCTTTCTCCAGGATGCCATAATCAATAGAAATGTTTACGCAGAGTGGGTAAATTAATTCGATAGCGGCCTTCTCTTCAGAGGTTGTGAGAGCCCTTTTCGCCCCATAAAATATTTCATGAATTTCGGGTAGGTATTTTTCGAATGCCTTTATGATATTTTCAGTGCGCCATACGAATATGCCCGAGTTCCATAAAAAATCGCCACTGATAATAAATTTTTTTGCAAGTTCAAGGTCTGGTTTCTCGGTAAAAGTTTTCACCTTAAAGATACCGTCGCTTAGTTCATGTACATCATGTTGTATGTATCCATAACCCGTATTGGGAGAAACAGGTTTAATACCAAGGGTAATAAGTGCATTATTTTTTTCTGTAAAATCCAGGGCTTCCAGACTCACTTTTCTGAAAGAAATATCATCCATTATTAGGTGATCAGCAGGCGCACATATTAAATTACTATTAGGATTAAGTTCATTCAGTTTGTATGAAATGTAGGCTATGCAGGGCGCTGTATTTTTTCTGGAAGGTTCGCACAAAATATTTTCCGGTTTTATTTGCGGCAGTTGCTTTTCAACAATTTCTTTATAGTGAGCAGAGGTCACCACAAAAATATTTTGATTCGGGATATATTGGGCAAATCGATCATAGGTGGCCTGAATTAAGGTCTTTCCATGATTTAAAATATCAAGAAATTGTTTGGGATAATTCAAGCGGCTGACTGGCCAAAATCGGCTACCAATACCTCCGGCCATAATTGCTACATAATTGTTTTTATTCATTTTATGCAAGATTAAATGATTCCTTCCCGCACAAGATCGTGCAAGTGTACTATCCCCTCATATCGGCGGTTATTTATTACGACAAGTTGTGTTATATTTTTCTTCCTCATCATATCGAGTGCATCTACAGCAAGTTTATTGCTTTCGATGGTTTTGGGTTTTGAGGTCATAATATCTTTGGCCCGGATTTTTTCCGGAGAAAGATCTTTCTCCAGCATTCTTCTCAGGTCCCCGTCGGTTATAATTCCCAGAACAGTTTCATTTCTATCAAGAATAACTGTAGCTCCTAAACGTTTTTTTGTCATTTCTATTATAACTTCCTTCAAAAGACTGTCTGGTTTTACCGCTGGCTTTTCATTATTAACTATAAGATCAGCTACCTGCAGGTACAATTTTTTACCCAGCGCTCCTCCCGGGTGAAACTTAGCAAAATCTTCCATACCAAAACCCCTTAATTCCATAAGACAAATTGCAAGAGCGTCGCCCATTACCATTTGCGCCGTAGTACTGCTTGTAGGAGCCAGGTTATTCGGACAGGCCTCTTCTTTGACAGTAGTATTCAGGACAAGGTCAACGGATTTAGCCAGGTAACTTTGCATATTACCACATATAGCGATGATAGGATTTTTGAATTTTTTAACAAGTGGGATAAGAACTTTTATTTCGGGGCTATTACCACTTTTGCTTATTACCNNCCATGGATAGCATCTGCTGCATGAAGGAAAATGGATGGGGTACCTGTGCTGTTAAGCGTTGCCACTATCTTCTGAGCTATTATAGCGCTTTTACCAATACCGCTAACAACCAGCCGTCCTTTAGCATTATGAATTGTAGTTACAACCCG
>PKYU01000331.1 GCA_003132765.1 Chitinophagaceae bacterium
TTTTCCAATTGTATTCTGTTAAAAAAAATCAATTGTTCAGGAGTTCTTGCCCATGTTCCTGATCCTGAACAAGGAACATCACCAACAATAAGATCAAATGTATCCTTAAGGGTGGGGTTCGGTTTTCGTAAATCTGAAAGAAATAGCTCATAATTTTTTATCCCCGCTTTCCCAAAACGAATTCTTAAATTCTGGAGGATATTTTTTCGGCTATCGCTAACTGATATTTTTATATTTTCAAATATATCGAATGCCAGAATTGATTTTCCACCGCTTCCGGCACAGCAATCCCAAATTTTTAGAGGAGAATTTATCTCACTACCGATCTCTTTTACCAAATCTAATGTCTTCTGGGAATTATAATCCTGCACTACCGCTTCCCTATCTAAATCAATAAACCCGTCTAATTTTTCATTCCTGGAAAAGGAGAGACAGTTCAAGCCAAGTTCTTCGAATTCGAGACCTTTATTCCGAATCTTATTAATTATTAAATCCCTGTAACCCGGTCTGATTCTTAAGAAGAATTTTGGTTGAATTAAGAAGGATAAATTGAATTGTTTCAAATCTAATTCATCTGTGAGTTCATCGGGTAAAGGAAAAACTTTCTCCAGAGCAAATTCCTCTGAAACAAAACTGATCTTATTTTGGATTTCTAAATGAATATTTTTATTCCATTGTGGTTTAGAAAATTCCAGTATTTGTGAAGGATTCTTTTCACATAGAAATGAAGAAAGTAACACCTTGTCACTTATTTCTTTCAACCTCGCTCCTTGCCCTATACGAAAATAATTATAACAAAGGGATGTTATTATTTTCCTGTCCCTTGATCCGTGTTTTTTATTTAAGGAAAAATACTTTTTTGTGAATAGGTGAAAAGGCTCAACTCCTGTATAGGCTTTAAGTATAGATGTTGCGTAATCCAAATACCTGAGAAAATGATTTCCGTGCTTTGTGGAAGAAAATGATGGTTGATCCGTTTGCATCAATTCAATCTTAAGTTCCTGTATACCGGATTATAGCTCGAGCAAAGTTTTTACCGGATCTTTTCCAAACAGAAGTTGGGTGGGGTTTTCAAGCATTTCTTTTACCCTTACCAGGAAACTGACAGATTCGCGTCCGTCCACAATGCGATGATCATAACTAACAGCAAGGTACATCATGGGCTTAATTACTACTTGTCCTTTTTCAGCAACCGGCCTTTCAACTATATTATGCATCCCAAGAATCGCACTTTGTGGTATATTAATAATTGGAGTACTCATCAATGAACCGAAAATTCCTCCATTCGTAATGGTAAATGTACCCCCAGTCATTTCTTCTATAGTTAGTTTGCTTTCTTTTGCTTTGGTTGCCAATTGAACAACTTCTTTTTCGATCTCTGCCATACTCAGACTTTCCGCATTCCTGATAACTGGAACGACCAACCCTTTGGGTGAAGAAACTGCTATTGAAATATCGCAATAATCATGATAAATAATATTATCGCCATCTATTCTTGCATTTACGGCCGGCCATTCCTGCAATACAAAACAGCAAGCCTTGGTAAAGAAACTCATAAAACCAAGATTTACTTCATGCTGTTTTTTAAAAACCTCTTTATATTTNNTGCTCTCAAATTCATGATAGCGCTCATGTCAACCTCATTAAAAGTAGTGAGCATGGCGGTTGAATTTTTCGCTTCTACAAGTCTTCTGCTAATAGTTCTCCGGAGGTTGCTCATTTTCTCGGTCTTCTCTTCACGGCTGAAAAGTTCTTTACCTAAAGCTCTTCCCGGATTGGAAATGGCATCCAATACATCATGTTTGGTAATTCTTCCATTGGATCCGGAAGGAACGACTTTTTTGACATCCACTTGATTATCTGCTAAAATAGCTGCTGCAACAGGCGTTGCTTTTATATCCTGGTTTGGAGAAACGGTTTCAACTATCGTTTCTGCAATTTCTTCTTTTTTCTTAGCCGAAGATTTTTTTTGAACCGATTGAGATTCTTCAGATACTAAATCATTTTTAGCGTTCTCGGAAACTTTAACTGCCAAAGCAGGTTTCTGTGCCTGATTATCAATGAAGCCGGCGACATCTCCTATTTTAAGTGTATCATTTTCTTTAGCAATAATGTGCAGAATGCCTGCNNAAGTTGCTTTTTCACTTTCCAATTCAGCAATTACTTCATCTCTGTCAACCCAATCACCATCGCTTTTTATCCATTTGTTAAGCGTCACTTCATTGATGCTTTCGCCAACTGAAGGCACTTTAATTTCTATCGACATTTATTAATATTAATTAATACAAACCTAAGCTAAAATGAGAAATACACAAAGGCAGCAATATTATAATGAAAAAGCAGTCTCAATAATTTCTGCTTGTTCTTTCGCATGGACTTTTGAAAAACCCGATGCTGTTGCGGCACTGCATGGCCGGCTTATTACTCCATAATTAATTGAAGTAAGGTTCATGCGCAAAAATGAGGCTGCCCCCATATTTAACGGCTCTTCCTGCGTCCAATACCAAATGGCTTTGCTGTATTTTTTGTATAAGTTTTCGATTCGTTTTAAAGGCAATGGGTATAATTGTTCAAGCCTGATGATTGCGACATCCGTCTTTTTGTCTTTTTCCTTTTTCTCCAGAAGATCAAAATAAATTTTCCCGCTGCAAAAAAGAACTTTAGTAATTAACCCCGGGTCATTTACTGATAAATCATCAATAATTTCTTTAAATCCACCTGAGGTAAATTCTTCAATTCTGCTATAACTTTTTGGATGACGAAGATTGGCCTTTGGTGAAAAATTTATCAGCGGTTTCCTGAATGGCCAGGTAATTTGCCTTCTCAAACAATGGAATAAATTTGATGCAGTCGTAATATTTGTAATTACCATATTTTGCTCTGCACACATTTGTAAAAATCTCTCGATTCTGCCACTGCTATGTTCCGGGCCCTGACCTTCATAACCATGTGGCAGCAGAAGCACCATTCCATTCATTCTTCTCCATTTCTGTTCTGAGCAAGAAATAAACTGGTCAGTAATCGTCTGAGCACCATTTACAAAGTCGCCAAACTGCGCTTCCCAAATCACTAATGAATTCGGATTAGCCATAGCGTAACCATATTCAAATCCTAATACTGCATATTCACTTAAGAGTGAATTATATATTCTGAAATGGCCCTGATTTTTTGAAATATTGCTTAGCCTGTCATAGAATTCATCAGTATTTTCATCTCTCAATATTGCGTGCCGATGGCTAAATGTTCCTCTTTTTACATCCTCTCCACTCATACGAACATCTTTTCCATCCTCCAAAATACTTGCATAAGAAAGCAATTCAGCGGAAGCCCAATCAATTTTGCCTTCCTCTTCAAATAATTTCACTTTTTCACCTAGTATTTTTTCAACTTTCCGTAATGGCTTAAAACCTGGTGGCAGTGTCATAATAGCTTTGAAAAGTTTTTCCACATTATTCCTGGAGATGCCAGTTACCGGAGAGAAATCAAAATCTTCTAAGGAAGCTTTCCTCAGGTTTTGCCACCACAATTCGGGTTTTTGATATGTGTAGGGCAGCGGTCGCTGTTTTATCTC
>PKYU01000354.1 GCA_003132765.1 Chitinophagaceae bacterium
ACGCAGCCCTGGCGGCAAGTGTTTTCCATTTTAAGGAAATTGAAATTCCAATATTAAAAAAATTCTTATTTGAAAAAAATATTAATATACGACTATGATTAAAGATTATTCCGCAATGATTGACAGGCTTGATTTTTCAAAATACGAAAAGGAGCTTATGCCGGTAATAGCTCAGGATGCTCACACGAATATTGTTTTAATGCGGGGGTTTATGAATAAAGAAGCATTAAATAAAACCATTGAAACCGGGTTTGTAACTTTTTATAGTCGCAGCCAGAAAAGGCTGTGGGTAAAGGGTGAAACCAGTCAGAATTTTTTGCATTTAGTGGAAATTATTCATGATTGTGATTTTGATACCTTGTTAATTAAAGCAAAACCGGAAGGCCCGGTATGCCATACCGGCGCTGATACCTGTTTTAATGAAGAAAATAATTCGGATGATTTTTTACGTAAGCTGGAAAAAATTATTGAAAAAAGGAAAAAGCACCCTGTTTCTGATTCATATACCTCATCCTTATTCAAAAAAGGAATTAATACGATGGCGCAGAAAGTGGGAGAAGAATCGGTTGAATTGATCATTGAAGCGAAGGATAATAACTCCAAATTATTCCTCAATGAGGCTGCAGATTTACTATTTCATTACCTGGTGTTATTGCAGGCTAAAAATAAAACGATCGATGATGTGCTTGAGGTTTTGAAAGAAAGGCGTATCGGAGGATAATAATAGCATTCTGTTGTAGGAAACCTCCGGGTTTTCATTTTGATTTTGATACCTTTCAGCCAGTTATGACACCCGAACGACATAAACGTCTGACAACTGTTCTCAGCCACCGGCAACCAGATCTCACTGTAGTATTGGAAAATGTATTTGATCCGCACAATATTTCCGCAGTTATGAGGACCTGCGATGGGGTAGGCATTCAGGATGTGTATATATTAAACAACCGGATTCCTCCTCATAAAAAATGGGGCTACCGTAGTTCCTCAACGGCCGCAGAATGGCTTACTATTCACCAGTTTACCGATCCCGGGAAATGTTTTGAAGAAGTAAGAAAACGATATTCCAAAATTTATGCCACCCGTTTGAGTGAGAATGCAGTCGACTTATATAACCTGGACCTTAGCCAATCGGTCGCGCTGGTATTTGGAAACGAAACCTTTGGCGTAAGTGATGAAATAATGAGCTTTTGCGATGGTAACTTCATCATTCCGCAGGTAGGTATCATCAAATCCCTGAATATCTCAGTGGCCTGCGCAGTTTCCCTTTATGAAGCCTTCAGGCAAAAAAGAATGAAGGGCCATTACAAGGAGCAGCGTATGGCCGGTGAAGAGCTTTCAAAGCTCAACAAAGCCTGGGGACTTGAGTAATCCATCCGATAAGGCGTCATAAAAGTCTAACTCTTTTCCGGAACTCCCTTTTTTTTTAAAAAATCACGAAAAACCATCTTATGAAATTTTGGCGGTTTAGGATTCTGATTTCCTGCCATGACCTGCTAGAAATATGACAACAAAACTGATTATCGGATTTGGTACAATTATTCGGCTATAAATAAGGTAATTATTAAAAACTTTAAAATAAATTTTACGATTATGGCAAAAGAAACTTTTGAACTCTTTGATGACAGAGTTCTGGTGAAACCTAACCCGGCCGAAGAAAAAACGGCAGGTGGTATAATAATCCCTGATACAGCAAAAGAAAAGCCCCAGAAGGGAACTGTTGTTGCTGTAGGTAAAGGCAAATACGCAGAACAAACCGGAACTATTATGCCGCTTCAGGTGAAAGCCGGAGATACCGTACTTTATGGAAAATATGGCGGTACGGAAATAACAATTGAAGGAGTGGATTATTTAATTATGAGAGCTTCGGATATTTTAATGAAAGTGAAATAATCATTTTTTAACCTTAAAACAAAACAATATGTCTAAACAAATATTTTTTGATATTGAAGCCCGGAATAAAATGAAGAAGGGTGTAGATACTTTGACAAACGCTGTAAAAGTGACTCTAGGGCCAAAAGGCCGCAACGCNNCCCAAGGGCCGCAACGTCGTGATTGAAAAGAAATTTGGTGCGCCAATTATTACTAAAGATGGTGTAACCGTAGCAAAAGAAATTGAGCTGGAAGACCCAATTGAAAATATGGGCGCTCAAATGGTGAAAGAAGTAGCTTCTAAAACTGCTGATATTGCCGGTGACGGTACTACTANNACAATCAATCATCAGTGAAGGTTTGAAAAATGTGGCTGCCGGCGCTAATCCAATGGATTTGAAACGCGGCATCGACAAAGCAGTTATTGCTGTAGTTGACCATTTGAAAAAACAATCTGAAGCCGTTGGAGAGAACAATAATAAAATTGAGCAGGTTGCTTCAATATCAGCCAATAATGATGAATCAATTGGTAAGCTGATTGCCCAGGCAATGACCAAAGTGGGTAAAGAAGGTGTAATTACCGTAGAAGAAGCAAAAGGAACGGATACTACTGTAGAAGTGGTTGAAGGTATGCAATTCGACAGGGGATATGTCTCTCCTTATTTTGTAACCAACAGCGAAAAGATGGAAGCTGAGTTACAAAATCCATATATTTTGATTTATGAAAAGAAGATATCTGCCATGAAAGATATTCTTCACATCCTTGAGAAAGTAGCACAGGGTGGCCGTCCGCTTTTGATTATTGCAGAAGATCTGGAAGGAGAAGCATTGGCAACTTTGGTGGTAAATAAATTGCGTGGCACGCTGAAAGTAGCAGCTGTGAAAGCTCCCGGATTTGGCGACCGCAGGAAAGAAATGCTGCAGGACCTTGCTGTACTTACCAAGGGTATTGTTATCAGCGAAGATCAGGGCTACAAACTTGAAAATGCTGATCTTACTTATTTGGGGGAAGCAACTTCTGTTACCATCGACAAAGACAATACAACTATCGTTGGAGGAAAAGGTGCCAAGAAAGACATTACTGCCCGGGTAAACCAGATAAAAGCTCAAATTGAAACGACAACATCTGATTACGATAAAGAAAAATTGCAGGAACGCCTTGCTAAATTAAGCGGTGGTGTAGCAGTTTTATATGTAGGCGCAGCCACTGAAGTGGAGATGAAGGAAAAGAAGGACAGGGTAGATGATGCTTTACATGCCACAAGGGCTGCCGTGGAAGAAGGAATTGTTCCCGGTGGTGGTGTAGCGTACATCCGCGCTGTTGAGAGTCTCGTTAAACTGAAAGGCGCCAATGAAGATGAAGCTACTGGAATCCAGATCGTTAAGCGTGCTCTGGAAGAACCGCTTCGCCAGATTGTGATTAATAGTGGTATCGAAGGCAGCATCGTTGTGCAAAAAATTAAAGAAGGCAAAGGTGACTATGGTTTCAATGCACGTACTGAAGTTTATGAAAACCTCATGGCAGCAGGTGTTATTGACCCAACAAAAGTTACCCGCATTGCATTGGAAAATGCAGCATCCATTGCAGGAATGTTGCTAACTACTGAATGTGTAGTGAGCGATAAGCCTGAAAGAGACAAACCAGCTATGCCTCCAATGGGCGGTGGTGGAATGGGTGATATGGGCTATTAATTTGAGATACTGTTCCCGAAAGGTTCGGGAGGATGTGGAATGAATAAGATAAAATGCAGAATCCCCTTGCAGCAATGCAGGGGGATTTTTTTGTGCGCTACGCATACCATAGTTCTTTAAGGTGAAAGTCCTGAACAGACCAGCCAGTGGGAACTGTTAATCCAAAGCAAGGGTGTTAGCTGTGAAGCTAAATCTGAAGGAAGCTAAGGATAAAATGATGACCTGACGAACAGAAACATGATATAAGGCTTACGCTGTGGGAAAGCGGGCATTGGACTGCGAGACCCAATAACTGGACGTAAACCAGCGGTAGTAAATCATGCAGGTTATCAGGAAAGAATTATGAGTTTACCGTAGGAGATCTGTTTTGTTTACGGAGGCAGAGGTATGCGAGAATGCCGAAGCAAAGGAAAGCGAACAGAAGTCAGCAGATGCCAAAGTAGCGAGGAAGCCTTTGTAATGAAGGTGGAGCGAAGGGCAGAATCTTTAAAGCAGGAGAGTTTTCTTTGAAGTAGTAAAAGTCAAGAGTTTGAAAAAAGCAAAGGGATAACCAAGAGAAGCTGCCCCGGATGAATCCGATGGAAGAACGAGGGCAACGCGACCACCTTTTCGTGGAGGGCGAACCCGTACGGTATGCCCGAAACGGACAGGTCCATCCCGAATGGCTTTCTGCATGCGAAGAAACACGCAACCTGACGATGTAAATTGTAAAACACTTTAAAGAAACCGCCGTACACGTAAGTACATACGGTGGTGTGAGAGGACAGTAAGGGAAATATTCCCTCACTTCCTACTCAATTGATATAGGTATAGGTAATTAATAATTTTCAGCCCACTTAATTCAATTATTCCAAAGAATGGTTGAGGAATTTTATAAGGAGCATTAGGGCTTTAAAAGCAAGTATCACTTCTTTTTTGAGGACTGAGCCGGTTAGTTGAGAATCGGGAATTTTTTTCAGGGCTACAAAATTTTTCAGTTTCAAAAATTCAGCTGCCTTATTTTCTTTATCATAACCTTTAGGAACGTTAACCAGCATTTGGTCAGCACTCATTGTAAGCCCCGATGGATATTGCTTTTTGAACCCATTGCCAGAGATAATTTTTTTAAATTCAGGAAAACAATAATCGATTTCCTGCCTGATCTTTTTTAACGATATGGCTTCGGGCATCCATAATCCGCCACCTGTAAAACTATTACCGTCTGGTTCAAGGTGAAAATAATAACCGGCAAAAATAGATTTCTTTCCGCCTTTATTGAGATAGGCGCCCATATTGGTTTTATAGGGAGATTTGTCTTTAGAAAATCTTACATCACGGTTTATGCGAAAGGTGCAATTTTTTACCTGTAATTCCTTTAATTCATTATCAAAAGATGCTGTTTCAGTAAGTACCTGTTGAACAAAATTTTCAAAATCTGTTTTGGCAGCCAAGTACATTTCCCTATGGACGTCGAACCATGGTTTATTGTTATTTCGCTTTAGGTCTTTTAAAAAACGAATTGTGGATGGATGAATCATTTGCACGGAAAGTAATTACAAAAAATAATTTTACCCTTACGTATTCTATTTCACCCTGCTCCAGTTCTCGCCGCTTCTGATTCTGTAAATAGTCATTTCACTGACTTTATATTTTTCTGCGATCTGCTTATAGGTGAGCTTACGTCGGGGATTTGCCAAAGTAGCTTTAATAGCCTTAACCTGGGTTGCTGATAGCTTCAATCCTTGGGTTCTTGAATTCTGCACTATTTTATAGGCTATTTTTTGAGGGCTTTTTTGCTGATGAACGCTCACCTCTTTTTGTGATGCCCATTTCAGGTTCTTTGAATGGTTATCCTTCTTATTGTGATTCAAATGGATTACAAATTGATCCCTGTGTGATTTTTTCTTATTAAATAATTTTGCTACTTCCCTGTGGAAATAAATTGTGCCGTTACTACCATTAATATGCAGGTTCAGCGTTNNAGCGCAGGTTCAGCGTTTTATAACCGGAGGTGAGGGATCCCTCCAGTAATTTTCCGTCTTCATGAATATTAGTGTTATAACTGGCCGCCCTTCCATGAGATGAAATAGCATATTTTTTTCTCATTAGTTTCCATCCTTTAAACTGAAGTGGCTTCCATATTTCGCCATTTATTTTTTTTATCATAACTGAGGGTTTCTATAAAGTTACAAAACTAAGTTCGGATCATGTTTAAAAATTCCAGCTCATTGATAATTTTTACTGATTTTATTTTTTTTGCTTTCTCAAGCTTGCTGCCTGCCGCCTCCCCGACAACAAGGTAATTTAGGTTAGCGCTTACGGAAGAGAGTAGCCTGCCGCCGTTATCTTCGACCATTTTTTCGGCATCATTTCTTTTCAAATCCGGAAGCGTACCCGTAANNAGAATGTTTTGCCTGAGAGCAGGCCCATTTTATCTTTAGTTTTATCACCTTTCGTATTTAACCCGATATCAGAAAGGGTTTTCAGCATTTTAATATTGTCGTGATTATGAAAAAAATCATAAATGCTTACGCTCACCTTACTTCCTATATCTTTCAGCTGTTGCAAATCTACTACAGAAAGGTGTTCAAGATCAAAAAGACTCTTTACGCTTTTGCCCAGAGTTTTTGCAGTGGCTTCGCCTACATACCTGATTCCTAATCCGTAAATAAGCCTGTGGAGGCTTTGTTTTTTTGAACTTTCTACAGCGTGGCGCAAATTATCAATTGATTTTTGCCCAAATCCCTCCAGGTCTTTTATAGCATCATAATCCATTTTATAAATTCCCGGGATATTTTTCAGAATACCCAGGGTAAAGAACTTTCGGATGTTGGCTTCTCCCAGGCTTTTTATATCCATTGCATCTTTGCTTACAAAATGGATGATTCGCTCAACAACCTGCGCCTCGCAATTGATATTAACACATCTCCAAACTGCCTCTCCGNNTACTCCGGCTGGTTTTACCAAAGGGTCACTGCAAACCGGGCATTTCTCCGGGAATTTTATTTTTTTTTCGCTACCGGTCCTTAATTCAATAAGCGGTTTTACAATATAAGGGATTACATCGCCGGCTCTTTCTACTATAACTGTATCGCCTGTTCGTAAGTCTTTTTCTTCGATTACATCAGCATTAAACAGGGATACAGAAGAAACGGTAACCCCTCCAATATGTACCGGATCTATTTTTGCCACAGGGGTAATGGACCCTGTTCTTCCTACCTGGAATTCCACTTTTATCAATTTGGAAGTTGCCTGCCGGGCTTTAAATTTATAAGCAATGGCCCAGCGCGGATGGTGGGCAGTGCTGCCTGTTTGTTGTTGTAGTTCTATCTCGTTTATCTTTATTACAATCCCGTCTATTTCATAAGGAAGTTTATCCCTTAACACCTCAAAATCCTTGCAAAATTCAACCGCCTTTTCTATGGTATCCACTATTTTTTTTTCATTTACCGGAGTCTTAAAACCAAGATTAGCCAGCACCTCTAATCTACCAGTATGTGTTGCCAGTAAGTTGCTCTTTCCCGAAACCTTTCCTTTCAGGAGCTCAATAAAACTTATATGATATAATATAGCTTCAAGATTTCTTTTTCTCACTGCAGCAGGGTCTTTCATACGAAGGGAGCCTGCGGCAGCATTCCTGGGATTAGCAAGTGGTGAAGCGCCCTCCTCCATGAGTGACTTATTATATGCCCTGAAATTTTCTTTTGTCATAAGTACTTCGCCCCGGATTTCGATCATTTCAATACCATAGTCAGAAAATTTTGCTGATAAAGGGATAGAACCGATTTGTTTTATATTAACGGTAATATCATCTCCTGCAACCCCATCGCCACGGGTAGCCCCCCTGGTGAGCATATTCTTGTCGTAAATAAGTGAAATGCCTGCGCCATCAAATTTGGGTTCTGCGCTGTAAATAATTTTTTCTGCATGTACAAATCCACGCACTCNNGGCTCAGCATGGGTGCAAGGTGCGGAACGGTCACAAATTCAGGGTTAAGACTGTTTCCTACCCGCTGAGTTGGGGAATCCGGAGTAATTATTGCCGGATTGTCCTTCTCCAACTTTTCCATAGCTTTATATAATGTATCATATTCAGCGTCAGAAATCAGCGGATCATTTAAGATATAATACCTGTATTCATGAAACCTCAGAACATTTCGCAGTTCGTCAACCGGACCAGGTGTTTTTAACAATCGCTGGGTCAATGATTCTAATTTCTTCGTTTCATTGTTAGTATACATCTGCCGGATTTATTGTAAAAATAAAACTTGTCTGTTTATAAGAATTAGATTGACGATAAATTTATCAAAAATAACCTTGCAAAAATATTGAAAGCTTTAACCCCTATCCAAAATATTCTTCAACGTTAGTTTCCGCTCCTTCAGTAAATTATTTACATTATAATGATAAAATATTAAAATAATGTGTTTATTTTACACTAACTAAAACGCTTGATTTGGAGAAAATCGCGGATTTTTCTTGCAAAATCCTATTCCCTTGTAAATATTCTTATTGTCATTGTGCTAAAGCCTCAGATTTGGCTAAAGATTTTAAAGCTGAATGAGGTGTGGAAACTATCAGGTAACCCGAATATGCCAAAAACTATAAATTCATTTTTATTCATCACCCTTATATTTCCTCATTTAACATGGCAGTATCAGAAAAAGAACATGCTCAGAAAAATATAAAGACATTCAAGGTAATTCAATCTGAGGTGGAAAGTATCAAGCGTGTGGCCCTATCCGTTGATTGTGTAATTTTTGGATTTGATGAAAATAAACTGAAGGTTTTGCTGATTCGCTCTGATTCAAAAAAGTTTAAAAGTAAATGGTCCTTACTCGGGGACCTCGTAAGACCCGAGGAAGACCTTGACGCATCTGCTTACCGGATTTTAAAACAACGTACAGGGTTAAGCGATGTTTATCTTGAGCAGGTCCATACCTTTGGCGAAGTTAACCGACACCCGGCCGGCAGGGTTGTTACGGTAGCCTATTGTTCATTGATAAATATTGAGCATTATCGCCTGAAAATATTGGATCATGAACTTCACTGGCACGATGTTGAAAACATAAAGGACCTGGCATTTGATCATCAGAAAATATTTGAACGGTGTTATTCCTGGTTGCAAAAAAGGGTGCAGGAGCATCCGCTCGGGCTTAACCTCCTTCCCAGTAAATTTTCTTTGCGGGAACTGCAAAATTTGTATGAGGCAATATTGAATATCAAACTTGACAGGAGAAATTTCAGAAAGAAGTTTTTTGCTATGGACTTTTTGGTAGACCTGGAGGAAGAGGAAGAGGATGTGCCACACCGGCCGGGGAAGCTATACAAGTTTGATTACGAAAAATATGAAATGAAGAAAAAAACGTGGTCAGGAATTGATTTTTAGCATGTATTATTTCATACTAAGTAGTTGTAAAACAATAAAGGTTACTAATTTGGTTTAATCGTATAATTCCACTCCGGGTGAAATTTGTGTTTTTTTAACCTGATATATTTTAGTTCATCATCACTGACCACCTTTCCTTTTTGATAGTCATTTAAATCCAGTCGTGCTTTTACTTTTAATCCTCCCTTGGTTTTTACAGCCCCTATCAGTTGAACAACGGTTTCATAATCCTCCAATGGAATTCCTTTCCAGTTCATTGTAATGTGAGAAAACAGCCGATGCTCAATTTTGTTCCACTTGCTGGTACCGGGCGGAAAATGACATACAGTTATTTCCAGTTTTGTTTGATCTGCCAATCGCTGTAATTCAGTTTTCCACAACCTGGTTCTATATCCATTGCTCCCTCCTCCATCTGCAGTAATCAATAATTTGTCCGCATCTGGGTATTGCTTCTTTCCCATCCTCTGCCACCATTGCTTTATGCTAAACACAGCAAACTCTGACGTATCACTTGAGGTTCCTACATTTACAAATCCTTCATTACTTCCAATGTCATATATTCCGTAAGGTGCTGCCTTTTTAGTTCCAAAATCATGCACATTCACATCCCTTGGCTGCCTGACGGGATGATATGGCTTACCGGAATTCTTATAGTTTCCAATCAGTTCCTTTTTCTTTGTATCTACTGATATAGCAGGAAACCCGTTTGCTAAATATTTTTCAGTTTTATTATTAATGTACATGAACTGTTCATTTCGATCGGGGTGGTCATTGCCCTCCGTTCGTTTTGAGTTAGACTGTAAACTAAAGCCAGCTTCTTTTAAGAGTTCCCCTACTTTGGTATGGCTAACAATGTGCCCCCTTTTTTTTAAGGCATCGGCCAATGTTCTTGTACTCAGGCAAGTCCATTTAAGCACACTCTCCGGATGACCCCGGGTAATTGGTTCCAACATAAGGTCCAACGTTTTTAATAACTTAGGATCTTGTTCTTTGAGATCTTTGCGACCTCCTCCTTCTTTTCTAATTCGCTCAACAGGCATCAATTTTTCAACTCCTGCCAACTTTGTACTATTATCTAATTGCTGATACGCTTTTTTCCCCTTGATAATT